>JAUWPK010000108.1 GCA_030611625.1 Promethearchaeum sp.
TTCTTCATCCAGGAGACTATAATCCAGATTTACCTCCAGATTTTTCCAGATTAGTGGAATTTTGTACCCAATATGAACCTGCTGATCGGATGGAGAACATGGTCAAAGTATATGATGCTTTGAAATGGTTGTATGACGCTACATTAAGTGAAAAAAAGGGATTCAATGAAAAACAACCCCAATTATATTTATATTGCGATTATAATGGTGGATATGTTCCACTATCTGAAAAAAAAGTCATTAAAATTGGAAGAGATGAAGTCATCGCAGCTGGTCAGAACCATGAAATGGACGGACACCTTTTTAATGCACTTATCCCTACAACTGAGGGACGATTTACTTTGGAATTATATATTGAAGGAAATTATGCTTATATTCGTGATAATTTTTCAAAATTGGGATCATTTATTTCTAAACTTACTTCAACAAACCAACAGGTTTATAATAATGTCCCAATTAAAGGTTTAGATAATGTTGTTATTCAACTATCCGAAGCAAATATAGGTAAAACTATCATAGAAATCCCATTCATAGCTCCAGACGGTAAAACTTACAGAATTTCATTTAAAATCGTTAATAAAAAAGGATAATTAAAATGAGTGATAATACTTCGAATCAAAATCCAAATGAGTTACGTACAATTCTTTATTCAATTGCGCGTAAAGATAGACCAGATTTCGTTTGGGAATGGTTTATTCGATATTTTGCAGGAGCGGGATTAGAACCTGAACGATATTTTAAACATGAACCAAATGATCTTCTTGAGAATTATTTTACATTATTCTCAATGGCTATGGAAATGTTAAAGAGCAAGTATTCGCGAGGAAAATATAATAAATTTATCAGAGACGAAAATCCTTCAGATTCTACCTATTATTTTATAGGTGATACTCATGGAAGTTTTATTGATACATACCAAATAATAGATTATCTTATCAAGGCATTTCAAATTAATCCAAAGATCAAAGTTGTTTTTTTGGGTGATTATATAGATCGCAATCCATTTGATCTTCAAAATTTAGCATTTATTTTATCATTCTGGATACTTTTTCCAGATAATGTGTTTTTACTTCGTGGAAATCATGAGGATTCATCTGTTTGTTCAAGATATGGCTTCTCTCAACATCTTTTTGATAAAGCAGGATCAAAGGAACGTTTTACTCCAATTTGGGAACTCATTATTGAATTTTTCAGTAAACTTCCAATTGGATTTATGTGCAAAGTTGGTGATAAGAAGATATTGGCATTACATGGAGGAATTCCATTCGATGTCAATAATTATCATCCTTTAAAACTTCAAGATATCGAAACTGGATTGAATTGTTATCAAAAAGAACATTTCGATATGGATACAATTTCACAAACAATGTTATGGGCGGATCCGGATCCAGTTAACTTATTTGAAGGTGTTGCACCTAATCCAAAAACAGGCAGACCTCGCTTCTCTGAGCAAGCGTTCAATGATTTTATGAGATTAAACCAATTTGATCTACTTATAAGAGGTCACCAAAAGTTTTCACAAGGATACAATTTACTATGGAATAATCGATTGATAACTCTCTTTTCAACTTCTACTTATGATGGAAGAAAAATTGGTAATGCGAAATTTCTCAGAGTTCATCCTGAAATTGATTATGAACAAATTGGAGAAGAAAAACTCGGAAGAGGATATGGTATTTTAGATGTTAATACCGACTTTTTAAACACTCAAATAATCAAATATTATAATGGCAATATAACTCAAAATTAATTTAATTCATAGTTTTTAAAATGAAAATTAAAATTCTCGGTGCGGAATCACTGGGCGTGCGAAGTCTGTGTGTTTATATAGAAACTGGAGATCGAAAAATCCTCATCGATCCTGGAATTGCATTAGGATACAGACGATATGGTTTATTACCACATCCATTCCAGGTTGCAATAGGATTTAATATTAGGAAAAACATCATTTCTATTATAAAATCAGGTGTCACAGATGTAGTTTTTAGTCATTATCATGGTGATCATGTCCCTCTTCCCGATGCTAACCCTTTTCAGCTGGATGCCTATCAAATCTCACCATATTTCAAAAAACCTAAATTATGGTGTAAAAGTTCAGAAAATATATCAAATAATATGTTAATTCGCAGAAATGATTTAATGAGAATTTTACAAAGGGATTTTCCTAATTCTGAGGGAAAAATAGAAGGTATTTTAAGGTTTTCACCATCTGTACGTCATGGACGGATGAAGAAAAACCATGTCATGATGACAAGGGTTGAAGAAGGAGATACTATTTTTGTTCATGCTTCAGATATTCAACTTCTAGATGAAAAAGCGATATCTTTAATTTTAAAATGGGAACCAACAATTGTTCTAGCTTCTGGTCCACCTTTTTACTTAAAACAATACCAAACGAAAGAAATTTATGAGAATGCTTGGAAAAATGCAGTAATGTTGGCAAAAAATACATCAACACTAATCCTTGATCATCATTTATGCCGAAATATAGTAGGTTTAGAATTTATTTCCGATTTATCAAGGAAAACTGATAAAAAAATCATTTGCGCAGCTCAATTCATGGAAAAGGAACCAATTTTATTAGAAGCGTACAGGCGTGAATTATACAGAGAATTACCCGTCGATCCAAAATGGCATGAGCAATATGCTAAATATAAAAGCACAACTATAAAATATCATAATTGGAGAAAATTCAGTTTGGATAATTACGATTTTACAATATAAAAAAAAAAAAAAAGAATAGTCAACTACTAAAGCTGTTTTCCACAGAAGAAACAGAACTTTTCGTGGTCAGATGGTTGAGAAGCTTTACAATAGGTACAAACTTGAACAGGATTTTTGGAGGTTCTTCTCAAACTTGAACGTGGTGAGAATTCCGACTTTACTGGCTCCGATTTGGCACTATTCATTATTCTTGTTCTTTCGATAGGAGCAGGTTTCTTAATTTGTGGTTCTATTTTCTTCACTTTTTGCTTCTTTTTACTTACTGGAGTAGAACTCGATTGCATATCACATATTTTAAGTAAATCGTTTATTTCAGCTACCGTCATCCCGACTCCTAAATATTGAGCACGGTTAAGCGCGGTTAATAATGATGATTTTGCTTTATTAGTTTTTTTATCTTCAACTAAAGCCACGATACCAGGCATTTCTCCCTTGAGTTTTTCGATTTGTAATTCAATTTCATTTTCAATGGATTTATTCAAGTTTTCCCACCGAGAAATTATAAGTTTTGTTATATCTTCAAATTGTTTACCCAAAGGAGGTAATTGTGGTTTAATAGAAGCAATATTCTTACGTGCTTCAATGATCTTTCCTGAATTAAGTTCAACTTCCAATCTATCAAAATTTTCAAGGATTGGTAGGTTTATTGAACAGAAATTAATATGTTGCTTAATTTCCGGGACTATGGAAGTTACGTTAAGATTTTGAGCAGTTTCTAAGTTTTCTGTTAGAGATGCAATAGCTTTAGAGAATTTTAATGCCTTTATTTCTGTTTTAATTATTTTTTCATAAGCATTTTTCACTTTTGATTCTCTTTTACTGCCCTCGGATTTAGCTCTTTCATGTAATTTTTGAATATTAGCTTTTACATGATCAAAAATTTTCTCTTCTTTTTCACTAGAATCGTATAATTTATAAATTGCACCAACTGTGGGGACAAAATCGATTAAACTTTCGTAATTTTTATTTAATTGATTGTATTCTAACACGAATTTCGTATTTTTTGAGCAATCTTGATCTAAATCATCAATTTCTTTTATTAATTCATCCATACCTAGCTTATTTGCCCGATCTTTGTAATTTTTAAGATGAGTTTGCACTTGTGAGAAATCATATGTTTTTTTAATTGGTTCTTCAAGTTTATTAAATTCCTCAGTTAATTTTGAAGACATATCACTGATTTTAGCTTTCAAATTATCAAATTCATTTTCAAGGTTTAATTTTAAAGCAGAACTATAGATTTTTGGTGTTTCTTCTAACGCAGAATTAAACTTTTCTAATAACTTAGTATATTCAATTTTACCTATATTTAGTTGATTTTCAGCGATTTTTTTTATAATTTCCTTTTGAATATTTACAGCAGCCTTATTTAATTCAATTTTCTGAACGATAGGTAATAATAAACTACTGAATTCGATGAGATCAGTCTCATAAATTCGTTTTTTGATTTCATCTATAATATTTAGAGATTTACTAAGATCGTTTTTCTCATCTATTATCGCTTCAATATTATCTAATTTTTGAATTATCTTAGTTTTTTCATTAGATATTTGATTATTCGTTTCTTTTTCTAATTCAGTGTAATTTTCTTTAATTTTTAAAAAGTAAACTTCAGGTTTTCCAGATATTTTCGTCGAAATTTTTCCCAATTCCACTTTAACATGGTTAAACTTTGCTTCTTTCAATGATTGAGTTAAATCGTTGTAAAAATTAAAGATTTGAAGATTTAAATCAAACTTAGATAAATAATTGTCGATGATCGAGATGATTGATGGATACTCATTTTGATCAGCAAAATTGCGTTTAGCATCCAAATCTTTTTTGTTCGCATCAAAATCTAAAGATTCTGTCAAATTCTTCCATATTTTTTCAACTTCTTCCTTAAGTTCTACTTCTTCCTTATTTCTAGCTTTTGAAATATTATCAATTAATGAGTTTATTTGTTCTTTGTTGCTTTTTAGCATTTCCACTGAAGAAAATTTCGTTGATATCATTTGTTTTAAGCTTTCTAACTTTTTATGAGCTTTAAAATAGGTTTTCGATTCATAAACTCCATTTATTTCCTGCATTTCATTATAAATTTGTTCATTTACATCACACAAATATATATTTATATTAACAGATTCAATTAGGTTTTCTAAACCATTTTTCTTCAAATCTTCATTCAAATTTACTAATGTCTTTTTGGCTTCACTAAAATTAAATTTTTCCATCATATCTTTAGAATTTTTAATAATAGATTCAGTATCATTGGTCCATTTTTCAATTAATGAATCAATTTTTTTTAGAAATATCTGATATTCCGTTTGTTTATCTTGATATATTAATTTTGAATCAATTCCTTTTAGAATATCATCTGCTAATCCTAAAAATTCTTTTGCTTTAAGAAGATCAAGTGTATTTTTTGCATCCGATAAATGGTTATCAAATTTCTTATTAATTTTGCTTATATTACGTGATTCCTTCATCAATTTCAAATTTTTCCCTAAAGATTTTTTTGAATCGCTCAAACCGTGCTCTTTCATAGAATTTTGGTAAATATTATAAACTTCTTCCATCTTTGAAATAATTTCAGGATGAACGACTTGTTCTTTTTGTGTATCTTTCAATAATTTATTTAATGAATAGTATTTAAGTTCAAGTTCGTCAGGTTGAATATTTAGAGGAACAGGAATCTCATATTTTTCTAAATTTCTCTGAGCTTCGATGGATGAATCAGTCTTTTTTTCAAGAAATTTTATATTATTTAATATTTCCGTGATTCCACTTTCCTTAACTTGAGATTTTATATTTTTCAATTTAGTAGGTATCTTGGTGAAATCCCTTGATTTAAAGGAATCTTCTACTTTTGCAATTTCTCCTATAAACTCATCTGTTGTTTTCTTTATTGTTTCTTTATTTGCTTCAATTAAGGCTTTAACTTGAGATTTTAGATCTGGGTTGAAGTTTGGGTGTTGCTTGTTAAGAGTATCGTTACAAGAATTAAGGATATCTCCTGCTTTTAAAAGATTTTTTGAACTTTTAGCATTTAGTAGTTTTTTATTAAATTTTTCAAGATTGAAATCACTTTTTGTATCTTTATCTCCCATATATTAAATTAATAAAAAGTAAGAAAAAAATTTTTTGATAGTTAATAAAAAAAAATTGGTAAGAAAACTAATTTAGAAAAATAACAAGCTAACTGCCATGATAATCATGCCTAAAACAATTCCAATAATAACTATATGTCCTTGGCCATAATGGTGAGCAGTAGGGAGTATTTCATCCAAAGAAATATAAATCATCACACCAGAAATGAAAACTAACAAACCTCCAATTACTTGGTCATTTAAAAATGGTCTTAAAATTAAATAGCCAATAGCAGCTCCAATAGGTTCTGCCAAACCAGATAAGAAAGAATATAAAAATGCCTTTTTTCTATTATTTGTAGCGTAAAATATCGGAATTGATACAGAGATGCCTTCGGGAATATTGTGTAGTGCAATTGCGATGGCAGTTAAAATCCCTAGATTTATATTGCTTAGTGCTGTACCAAAAGTAGCCATTCCTTCTGGAAAATTATGGAAACCAATTGCAAAAGCCATCACGAGCCCCATTTTCATTAATTTTGATTTATTTTCATTTGTTTCATCATTACATTTCTTAGATTCTTCCTCCAAACATTCAGAATCAACAATATGATGTGGATTCTCGACCTCTGGTAAAAGAAAATCCATAATTCCGATAAACAGCATTCCACCAAACAAAACAACGATACCCCAAAATTCTCCAATAGCTTCCATTCCTTGCGGTAAAAGTTCCATAAAAGAAATATATAACATAACACCTCCAGATAAGCCTAAAGCAAACGATAAATAGGACATTTTAGGCTTTTTGATGAAAAAAGCAATAGAACTACCTATTCCTGTAGAAAGTCCAGCCAGTATTGTTAATAAAAATGCATATCCAACATCAGTGATAAATAACATGGTTAAACTATCCTTAGATTTCTAAATTATTAAATATTTAATTTAGACATGTCTAATTAATATTATATTATATAAAAAATTATGGATAAATATTATATATTAATCGAAAGTATTGGAAAAAAAAGTAATTCAGAATGAAATTCAAATTGGAAATAATTAATCATCTAATTTTTTTAACCTCTAATAATTATCTCAGCTTTACTATGAAATTTTTTTTATCTTGAATTCGAAAGTTTTTATTTCAAACTTGTGAATTTCAAATTTCAATTCGTTATCAGAAGGATTCCAGATGAAATCTTGCTTATTTAGATCCCTTTCTAGTAAATCAACCCGGCTTATCTTTGAAATCTTTTCTACGAATTTACTTGGTAAGAAAACATTTGCTTGGCTATCTATGCCACATATCTCATTGAATCTGATAATAATACTGTTATTTTTTTTCCATTCATTACGCTTAAGTGCAGTAATTTCTATATTATCCTGAACTAAAATATTTAATTCATCATAAATAACAGTTCCTTTTTGATTTTTTGATTTTTTTCTTGAAATTATTGGGTTGTTGAATTCTTCTGCTGCCTTCTTTACTATAGCTGAAGGTTTTCCGTAATAATTTTTTAAAGCCCCACCTCTATGTGGAAAATATGCAAATTGGCAACTAATTGGTCCTAATCCAGTATATTTTGGAACATTATTACCTAATTCTTTTTTTCGCTCTAACCTCTCCATTTTTGCCCAAGATTCTGCAGAGGGTTTGGGATATTTTGGACTCCGATGTAAAGTTAATCGAATTCTATCTGCGCTGCAATCAAATGCATATTTTCCCTCATTTAATAACGTAATACCCCAACTATTGTTTGAAGTGCTTAAATCAGCGTATTGATGCATTATTTTTTCAAATCTGGCCTTATCACTAGGAGTTTTTGGCAAAGTACTTTGATTTAGTACACAAAACATTTCATCTACGACTACGTTTCTGGATCCAGTGTTTGTGTCTAATGCAATTTTGAGTAAAGTGTTTTTATTTTGCCAATCAGAGCTCCAAGAGCAATAAATAATTGGATCGTCCATAAAAAGTCTAATGATTTGTGTTATTTTAGAGTCCCCAAGGGCTCTCGAAATTTTTAGTGAGCTAAATACAGGTACTTCATCAAAAATGGAAATATTAGCATTGTCTTCCTTGTAATTTCTTGGAAATTTCCAATATTCCCATGTTAGATTCCAAGCAGGATATTCCCAACCACCTTTATCTTCGTATCCTTTAACTAGAAAATTTGCATCTCCATGTATTAGATTCTTACCATAATTCAAATTAACTGCTTTTAACTCCACAATTGCACCCGATTTGCTATTTAGCTCTAATTGAACTAAGCTATTTGCTAATCTTGGTTTTTTTCCTAAAGAAACGAATATATTGGAAGTTTTATTTTCAGTCAAATTAAATTTCCCTGAAAGGACCCCATAAGGAAGAATTGAAATATTTGCCCACCAACCTGCAGATCGATTATTTAAATCATCCTTGAATTCGGATTGCACAGGTTGGCAAACTGTAAATTCACCATTACTTAATTCTAGGCGACCATAAGGAGGTTTATCATCTTTATCCAGTTCAATTTTTAAATCAATTTCACTTAAAGGGATAAAAACCCTTCCAGAACGTTCCCAAGGTAATGGATTATAAAATATTATATTATTTTTGCTGTTGGTTTTTATTCTTTCTAAACAATTTTCAATTAATTTATTTAAATCTTGATAACATTCTTGCCAAATCTCATAGACATCATCATAAACTTCAATTATTGAACTACCCGGCAAGATATCATGAAATTGATTCAGTAGTATTTTCTTCCATGTTTTTTCAATAATATTGTTAGGATACTTAAAGTCATCATCGAATAGAGAGATTATTGAACACAATGTTTCAGTCGCTTTAATTAATGTTTCCAATTTCCGATTATGCCTTTTTACTGCTCCGTGTGTAGTAAAAGTTCCTCGATGAGTTTCGAGGTATAACTCGTCTGACCATACAGGCAATTGATTCTTATATTTTTCAACTTCTGTGAAATATTTGTTAACGGTAGACCATTTAATGTTTAGATTTAATTCTTCTCCAATTTTAATGTAATTAATCATTTGTGCAACTTCTTTATGAGTGGGGCCATGTCCACCGTCACCTGCTCCATTAAAGAATCCAACACCAGTTACATATTTCTTTGGATTAATTGCTTCTTTGAAATTAGAATAGCCTTCTTTATAATTCCAGATTTTTTTTGCATCTTTCTTTAAAAGATGACTCCCGAATTTAAAAGAACTCCATTTATCAAAGCCTTCTTTATTTTGACCGAAATTGCATGTTAAAATCCGCGATCCATTAGGACTTTCCCATAAAAAATTTACAAATGGAAAATCGGTAGTCTTATTCCAAGTTAATTTCGAGGTCCAGAAAAATTTCGCACCGCTTTTTGTTAAAATTTGAGGTAAACCTACATTATAACCAAAAGAATCCAAAAACCACTCAGTTTCTGGAAGTTGATTGAAATTATCCCGATAAAATCTCATACCGTATAATCTTTGGCGGATAAATGCTTCACCATCAGGCATCATACAATCCGATTCAACCCATGAACCACCTACTAATTCAATACTACCCTTTTTAACTGCTTCCTTTATTTTTTTGAATAGAGATGGATTATCCTCTTTAATCCAAGCAAGTAATTGAGGTGAAGATACAGCGAAATGAAAATCAGGAATCTGCTCAATATGAAGAAGAACTTTTTCAAGGGTGACTATCCCTTTTTTATGAGTTTGAGCAAAAGTCCAAAGCCAAGCTAAATCTATGTGAGATTGGCCAACCATGTGAATGTTTATTTTAGAAGGATCCATAGTTTCCGAGATTTTTTCAATTA
>JAUWPK010000297.1 GCA_030611625.1 Promethearchaeum sp.
GTTTTCTGTACTTGAGCGGAATCCACGTTCTTGACCCCCTCCGATAATTTGAGGTTGTACTCGAATACCTTTTTTCAAATACAGTACTCCCACACCTTTTGGGCCGTAGATATCATTGCTACTTAAAGTTAACAAACTTATGTTATTTTTTTTAACATCAATAGGGATTTGACCTTCAGCAGCCACGGCATCGGTGTGGAATGGAATATTATTTTCCGCAGCAATTTCTCCAATTTCTTCTATTGGTTGAATAGTTCCGATTTCGTTATTTGCCATCTGGACTGATATAAGAATTGTTTGATCGGTAATTCGCGATTTAATTTTGTTTATTTTTACGCGACCGTATTGATCTACAGGGACTTTTGAGATTCTAAAACCGTTCTTTTCAAGATATTTTGCGATATTATGTAATGAGATATGTTCAACTTCCGAGATAATAATGTGGTTACCATTACGTTTATTTCGAAGTGCATAGCCTAATATACCTAAATTAATCGATTCTGTTGCGCTGCTTGTGAATAAGATCTCATTTGGTTCAGCATTAATGAATTTTCCAATGATTTCTCGGTTTTTTTCAAGGAGATCTGTTGCTTGATCACCAATTCCATGAAGGGATGAAGGATTTCCATATTTTTCATTGAAAATGGGTATTATTGCATCGATAACTCTGGGATCCACTGGCTTTGATGATTGGTAATCCAAGTATATATTTTCTCTTTTTTCTCTTTTTTCTTCTATTCCTTTTATTTCCGACATTTTATCTTCTCTTCATTTATTTTTCTTTTTATTCCATTACCCCAATCTTATCTATCTTATTTATTTGTACTATTATTCGTTATCAAGAAGTAAAAAAAATTGAGAGTATTTTTATTTAAAACCACATTGTTGCGCCAGCATCTAGAACTAAATCATTCAAGGTTGCAGCGCCAACAATTTTTAAGCCGGGAACTAATTCAACATTGTCCCAACCGAGCATTTGTTTCGAAGCTTCACAGACATATATCTCTATTCCCATTCCAAGAGTTTTTTGAATCATTTCTTCAATACTTGGGAAATTTCCTAATTTAATGTTTTTTGCAGTTACAGGTTTGAGAGTACGTAATCCTTGGCCAAGATAATATACTTTTGCATCAATATCCATTGCTTTTGCAGATTGAGCCAAAACTAGGGGAGAATATTGACGTTCGAGATCATCGCTGGTTTGTACATATAAAATTGAGTTTTCATTTTTCATTTTTATCATCTGTTTTTTTTTATTTTTATTTTCTGTTTTTTTATTTTTCTTTTTGGATTAAAAATCGAAATTCGCCATTATTATTTTCAAATTTGAGAAGAGAATGCCCTGTTCTTTTACAAAATCGTTTCAGATCTTCTTCAGCAGCTGGATCATCTGCGAATACTTCTAAAACATCCCCTACTTCAATGGAATCAATTTTCTCACGCGTTTCAAATAATGGTTCGGGGCAATATAATCCAATGCAATCAAGAGTAATCTTAGGTTTTTCTTGGTTTGCTTCGTTTGTCATCAAATTAATACTACTAGTTCTAATAAAAAAGGCTACTTCTAATAAAAAAGAAAGAAAATGTAAATTGAGTTTTTTTAAAAGAAAGACATTTCATTTTTAATTTACAAATTATAACCGATCTAGCGAAATCGACTTCCAGAATAAAGAATCAATCTTAATTATTCCTAATTCTTTTTTTTTAATAGATTTAAAATGGCTTTAATAAGTAAAGAAATGAATGATGCAATGAATGCTCAAATTACCGAAGAGTTGAAATCAGGATATGTTTATCTTGGTATCTCACTTTGGGCAGAAGAGCGATCTATGCATAACTATGCAGCTTGGATGAGAAAGCAGTTTAAAGAAGAATACGAACATGCAGAACGTTTTATGAAATATATAATAGCGACGGGCGGGCATGTAGAATTAAAAGCAATTGGAGAAGTTCCTACTGTATATCCAAACACAGAAGCAACTATTAAAGTAACCATCGAACATGAAGAATTTATTACAAAGAAGATTCGAGGTTTGTTAGAACTTGCACATGAGAAAAAGGAATACGAAGCAATTAATATGCTGCAATGGTTTGTTAATGAACAAATCGAAGAAGAATCGCAATCCAATGAATTAATGGCTACTTATGAATTACAGGGTAAAAAGGATGGATTGTGGGATCACCATCTTCACAGGGAATAAATTTAATTTTTTTTTTAATTAATTTCTTTTTTTTTCTCTAGCTTAACGATAATTTTTGGGTTCAAATTCCCATTTTTGGGAAGAGGAGTTAGCTTTTTAAACTATTACTACTATATATGTTTCAGATTCGAATGCGATTTGAATTCCGAATTTGCAATTATAGCATTATGGACGAGAATTTTAGTGCCAAAAAAATGTCCATGATGCCTATGCAAGCTATGATGTTGATGTTAATGATGGCACAAGCCTAATTAATATCGGATCAAATCGCTTTAGAATAAAAGAATTTTACAGATTACTTATTTTTCCGACGAATTTTATCCTCCAAACTAGGGAGCGATATGATCCGAAATCGGAATTTGGATCCATCCGATCTAAAAAAAAATAGATTGATGGATAAAAATGAAATCAAACAATGGAACTCCTCTAATACGAGTTGCAGTTATAGGCTGCACAGGTATGGCAGGAAGAAATTTGGTATTAGCTTTAGATCAGCACCCTTGGTTTAGTATTACATCGCTTCATGGTTCACGCAATGTAAATAAACCGTACAAAGATTTAATCAAAATCTCCCCGGGATTACTTTCTAAAGCTGTGTTGAACTGTAAAGTATCAACAGTAGACGATTTGGAAAATAATATCGACTCAATAGACGTCATATTTTCCGCAATTCCGAGTGAAAATGCAGCCTTGATCGAAGGAAGACTTGCAGAGTTCAAACCGGTTATTAGTACTGCCGCGGCTTTTCGATATGATTCGGATGTCCCTATTCTACTTCCAGTAGTGAATGGTGAACATTATAAAGCTATTTACACCCAACAAAGACTGCGCAATTGGAAAGGTTTTGTATGTGCTGGACCTAATTGTACAACCGTTGGATTAGCAGTGGCTCTTGCTCCAATATTTCGAAAATTTGGTTTAGCCACAGTTCATCTTGTTTCGATGCAAGCAATTAGTGGAGCTGGATACCCAGGTGTTCCCTCTTTTGATATTTTGGGGAATATTATTCCATATATTGAAAATGAAGAAAATAAGGTAAAAATTGAAATCAAGAAAATTTTGGCAACAATTAAAGTTGAAAATTATAAATCTACTTGGAGTTATCCAGAGTTTATTATTGATTGTAAATGTAATCGTGTTCCTGTGATTACGGGTCATACTATTTCTGTTTTCTTTCAAACAATTATTCCAACTAGTGTTGAGGAAATTAAAAACACCATTCGAGATTTCAAAGGATACACAAATGGATTGAACCTCCCTCATAATCCAGAACCTGTAATTCACGTATTCAATTCAGATAGTCCTGATAGGCCCCAACCCAGTTTGGAATTTCATTCTCCAAAAACAGGAATGACAACATTTATCGGCGGCTTAGAGCCTACATCTTTTGAAAACGGTTTTAAAATGACAATACTATCCCATAATTTGGAATTAGGAGCAGGTAGTGGGGCTGTTTTGAATGCAGAATATCTGGTTGAGAAAGGTTTGATAGGGGGAAGTGAATAAATTGAATCAAACAGAAAATTCATGTTCATTAGATGAAATAGTAAATCCCATCCATATAATGAAATTTGGAGGATCATGTCTTTATGACGCTGAATCTTTCAAACAGATCAAGTTAATAACTGAATTATATACTTCTGATTGTAAAATATATGTGTTAAGTGCTCTTCATGGTATTACTGAGTTATTAATTAAAACTTCTATATTTGCGAATGAAAATAAGCCACATGAAGTATCTGAGATAATAAAAATTATTGAAACCAGACATTCAAATTTGATAGAAGCACTTTTTGAAGGAAAATTAAAGGCGCGTAATGAGGCTCAAAAAAAATTACAGGAAATTTTGCTAAATTTATTAAATGTCTTAGAAGATGTAAAAGAATTTGGGATTACTCCCTATTTTACTGACTATATTATGTCATTTGGTGAAAAGTTAAGCAATTTCTTGCTTTCGAGCTATCTAGCTAATGAGAATTATTATGTAGTGTCCTTTATTGGAGAAGATCTTATCATTACAAATGATAGATTCAATGATGCTCTGCCGAACTTGTTCCATACAAAAAATCGAATCAAAGAGCGATTATTACCTTTATTATATCAAGATATTCGGTCTCCGATTATCTGCATTACGGGTTTTATCGGACGAAACAAAATAGGATACACAACTACCTTAGGCAGGGGTGGAAGTGATTTCTCAGCTACTATCATTGCTCGTTGTTTACGTGATCTCAATCCTGAATTAGAAATTAAAGTAAGTTTATGGAAGGATGTTGATGGAATTTTAAC
>JAUWPK010000229.1 GCA_030611625.1 Promethearchaeum sp.
CCATGGCTTGAGAATTAATAGAAAAAATAAAATTTCCTGATGATAAGATTGATAGAGTAGTAGAAAAACTCACTCTTCATCATATTGATGGTGAAATCTATTCAAAACTAGGTAAAGGTGCCGTTATTTGGAGGAATAAGTTTGATAAATTCCTTACGGATATGGCAACAGCCAGTGGTGCGGAATTAAAGCAAAATGAAAAACTAATTGATATAAAAAAAGAAAAATCTGATTACAAAATAAGTACGTCAAAATCAAATTACTCTGCAAAATATGTAATCGCAGCCGATGGGGTAAATTCTTCTACATTGAGAAAATTAAAATGGGAGAAATTCAATAAAGAAGATTTAATTTTAACAATTACCCAAGAGATGGGATTAAATAAAAAAGAAATTGATGAAAGATTAGGTAATGATGAAATTCACTTATTTTTTGGTATTAAAGATCTAATTCCTTTGGGTTATGCATGGTTATTTCCAAAAAAGGAAGCAATAACAGTTGGATGGGGTAATCAAATTGGAAAAATTAAACATTCTAAAAGAGAATTTACAAAATTCCTTAATATTCCTTTTGTAAAACAATCAATTAAGAACACGAAATTGATTAAATATGCCCCACATCTTATTCCAGTTGGAGTACGTTCCATGCTCTATAATGATGCTGTTTTTGCTGTAGGAGATGCAGGAGGAATGGTGGATCCAATAAGTGGAAAAGGAATCCCTTATGCAATGATGTCTGCAGAGATTGCAATTCAAACAATTAACTACTCTGAGAAAAAAGGTAAAGAAGAAAAAATGGGATATATATATAATAAAAGGTTAGATCGTTCGTTTTTATCGATTTTGAAGCAGAAACGTGAATTTAGAAATAAAATTTTCCAAAATGATGAAAAATTAAAATCATTCTTAGAATTGTGGGAAACCCATAGAAGTTCTGAAATTATTCTAAAAAATTTACTATGATTGTATTATGCGCCTTTTCTTCTATTTCTTCTAATATATTCTTTTAAATCTTCAATTAACATTTCTTCATTATAATCTGGCCACAATTCATCTCGAAAACGAAATTCGGCATAGGAAGAATCCCATAATAAGAAACCAGAAATTCGTGCACCATCTTCCATTCCTGTTCTAATAATGTAATCTGCTTCTGGAACATTGTGAGTATAGAGGTTTTGTTTTATGATTTCTTTTGAAATTCTATCAGGTGGTATCCCTTTATGTATTATCTTCTTAACTGCATCAACAATTTCCTCTTGTCCATCATAAAGAATGCAAATATTAAGGAAATATTTGTTATGATTTTTTGTTGATTCAATTATTTTTTTAACTTTTTCTTGAAATTCTTGGGGTAAGTCTTCAGTGCGACCAAATACTTGAATTCTAACTTCTTTCTCAAATGTTAGAGTTTCTTCAAAAACATCTTCTATTCCTCTCAATAATAGCTCATATAAATAATTAATTTCTTTTTTGGAACGTTTAGCTACATTATCAGTGGACAATGCGTAAATACTCAAGTATTTAATGCCAATATCGTATGATGCATAGATTATTTTTTTAAGAGTTATATATCCCGCCATATGGCCCTTTAAAGAATTTTTGATACCCTTCCTTTTTATCCAACGACGATTGCCATCTAGAATCACCCCTAAGTGTACTGGTAATTTGTCACCATATTCTTCTTTGAGTTGATCGATTGAATTAATATTTTCTAAGGGAATCATTATCCTTCATTCCTTCAATAGCTTTAAACAAATGAAATATAAAAATTAATTTGAAATTCTTTCTTAGTTAAACCAATTTATGAAAAAAAATACTCAAATTATTTTATTAATTTCATTTATAATAGGAACGATAATTCCTATTGTTCTTTTATTTATTTTTAATGTAATTTCATTACCCACCGACCCTTTAGTCATTGGTTTATGGGTTGCCTTTGGAATACTATGGGGATTATTAATAAATGAAGGTATTTCATGGGTGAAAAACGGTAAAAGAAGTGATTGGAGTGATTTGGTTGTAATAATTTTCCTCTTTGTTACAGCGTATCTTTTAACTAGAGATATCTTTACCTCCTTTATTGGAGCCTTCTCATTGTATCTAATATTTGGAATATATGAACTAAAAGAGTATGAAGTTTTGAATAAAATCCTTTTAATCACAGTTATTACATACAATTTTATTTTCTTTGCTGGTATTTTAGATAAAATATTAGAAAAGGATGGTTTATGGCGTGATACAGCATTTTCAATGTCCTTTTGGTTAATGCTTATCCTTGGATTTGCTTTCTTTGGTCGGAAATATATGGTTGTATTTCGTTTTATGTCGCCCCAATATCTAACATTAGCCTTATATCTCGTGGCTTGGATGGCAATAAGTTCCATTGAAACCATCCCATTTACAGAAATTAGCCTTTATGATTATATTTATGAAGTTATCATAATTACGAACGTAATCGTTTATTTTTTCACTGGACCACTAATTGATTTGTTGATGGGATATAAGAAATCTGAAGACCCTAAACTAAATCGAATTATTGAAGAAGCCGCAGAAAAGATGGATATGAATCCTAAAAAAATTAAAGTTAGGTTCGGAAAATATCCAATTTTAAATGCGATGGCATACGGTGCATTCTGGGATATGAGAATGGCGGTAATTGCACCAAGCCTTAATGATATACCTGAAGACGAATTAAAAGGAATTGTTGCACATGAATTGGCACATTTAAAGGGAAAACATACATTGAGCCTAACACTAATTTCGATTGGTGAAATTTTAATTTTTAAATTATTACGGTGGCCAGTTACCTATTATGATTATACTTTTAACCCAGAAAATCAACCATTTTCTTTATTCGTATTTCTTTTGATTAGTTTAGGGATAAGTCTGATATTATATACATTTGTAAGAATGTTTGAAGCAACTGCAGATAAAAATACCAAAAAAGCAGGATATGGTAAAGAACTTGCAAAAGGTTTGTACAATCTTGAGAGCTTCTATGCAATGTCTCATGAAATCGGATTGGATGCAACCCTTCTTTCGGATGAGAAAATTTCTGAAAATAATCGATTAATTGATTATATGTCAACTGCACAATACATTAACAAAATGATAATAAGGCCTTCAAAAGGTGGATTATTGACAAATTTTATCAACGCTCACCCTCCAAGTTATCATAGAATTATTGCATCCTTAGATGAAAATGATATTTCAACAACTTATGAAGCATTAATGCCTGTAATCTTTTTAAGAAAGAAGAAAGCAGAAGAATTTTTCATAAAAACTGAGAAAACACGACAAATATATATGGATATGGCAACCTCTAAAGTTAAAGAGCATTTTAAAATTGATAATATTAAAAATCTATCTGAACAATTAAAACTAAAAGAAAAATTAAGTTATAAGGTAGGTAAAACATATGTATATTTGGATTTAAAAACAAATGAAAGAATATTTGGCAAGTTAGAAGATATTATGTATGTTGATAATATTAGTGAACCATTACGATATAAAATTAAGATTATTTTAGGGGGAAAACCAGATGAAATAAAGGTGATTAACCCATCTATCATTAAAGAAGTACCTCTTAATCTAGGAGAACACTATAAATTTAATAAAGAAGGAATTTTACGTTTAAAAAAGATTGAATTAAATGAAATTTATTCCAAAAATGGTAAAACTAAGAAAAAGTCTTCACAATATCTAAAGAAAAATACGGGAGTAGCAATTTTTGAGAAAACATCCGATAATGACGGAAATATCACCGTTGAGAAAATAGAAAAGCCTATTTTTAAGAAAAGAATGCCTAAATCATATGAGGAATTAGAATCAATTAAAGGAGAGCATGTATTTTTAAAAAAACAGGGAACATTTCAATTATATGAATTGGATGAAGCAAATTTTAAAGAAAATTATATGAATTATGATTTAAAACTAGTGCTGAGCGATGAACTCAGAATTGAAGAAGGTGAAGATGTTGAAAACATCGATTTGGAATTCTCAAAGGATGAAGTAGTTATTAAATACGGAGATTTCTATTTTAATTTCCATAATGATGATTCTACATATAAATTTGAAGATGATTTCATAAAATATTATACTAAACATAAGTTACGTGTTGTTTTTGTACTTAAAAAAGCAGTAAATGCTGAAATTGATGGTACAATTGAAAGTTTTGAATATAATGAAGGAAAAATATCCCAAATTTCCATAAAAAATTATTTTAATGAAGAAATTGTAGTTGAAAAAAATAAGATAGATGGTGTTTATATTCAAAAACCAACTTTAATCATTCAAAAACAAAAAGATGTAAGTGTTTTCACTAATTTAATGAATAAAATTGGGAATAAAATACACCCAGAAAGATTTTTTAAATGAAAAAACAGTAAATGTAAATGTAAGTTGATAATCATGAATAAAGTTCTCGCGGTATTTCAGCTCTTACGAATCAGGCAATATTATAAAAACCTTATAATGTTCGTTGGAATATTTTTCGCAGGTAAATTGTTTGATTTCAGCATATATCGCCAATTAATTCTTGCATTTATTGTTATTTGTCTTTCTTCTTCCATATCTTATATTATAAACGATATAAAAGATTGTGAATCCGATAAAATTCATCCTGAAAAAATTAAAAAAAGACCGTTGGCTAACGGAGAACTTTCTTTAATAGTCGCCATTATTCTTTTAATTTCAATAATTGGAATTATAATCCTTTTTTTGATTTATTTCGATAATTTACTATTTCTGATCTTAATTCTTTTCATTATTGCCAATGGATTTGCATATAATTTCTTTTTAAAAAAAATTGCATTTGCAGATATAATCGGATTAAGCACAACTTATATTTGGAGAGCTCTCGCTGGTTGTGCAATAATTAATATCCGAATTTCACCATGGTTGACAATCACAGTATTTCTAACTGCGTTATTTTTAGCTACAGGAAAAAGAATTGCGGATTTAGAATTACTTGGCTTAGAGAATGCAAGAAATCATAAAAAAATATACGATTCGTATTCTGGAAATTTATTAAATAATTTCTTAATTTTAAATGCTACAGCACTTTTTATTATGTATACACTTTACTGCGTCTTAGGACCACTTGAATCAGGTTCTATAATTCCAGTAGAAAACCAAGGTTTGTTAGTTTATAGCACTCCAGTAGCATTATATCTAATTTATCGATTTATATATATCGTGAAAGCTAAACCAAAAATCGCCCGAAGCCCAGAGAAAATGATAAAAGATAAAGGGATGATTATTGGAGGTATATTACTGGGGATAATTGTCATTATTTCTATGTATTTGGAATTAGGATCTTGGACTTTTTTTATTCAATCATAAAGAAGGTAAAATAAATTAATGACCCAAAAAGAAAAACCTAGAATTTATATAAAAAAAGTATCTTCAAAAACTATTTTACAAGATTACTCAGACCTTTTAGACATGGCAGGATACAAGAAATTCTTCAAACCAGAGAAGAAAACTATGGTAAAATTAAATTTATCATGGAGTAAATATTATCCGGCTTGTTCTTCCCCACCATGGCAAGTTGAAGGCGTATTGAGAAAATTAAAACTGGATGGTTTTCCAAGTAAAAATGTATATACTTGCGAAAATAGAACCGTGGTAACAAATATTGCTAAAGGGTTAAAAGGAAATAAATGGACACCTATTATTACAAAATACAATAATTATTTCGTTCCATTAACACGCGTTAAATTTGTCCCTTTCAAATCAAAAATCCCTTTGAAAGCCTTAGACTCAAAAATATTTCCAGAAGGTTTTTCAATTCCACAAGTATATATTGGAAAAAATATGATTCACCTTCCCACATTTAAAACTCACGGCCACACTGGAGCAAAAGGTGGAGATTTTAATAAACATAATCTGGAAAGTCATGGGGGTATAACATGTTCTATTAAAAATTCTTTCGGAGGGCTATTAACCAAACGACGACATTTTTCACACCAATATATGAGCGAAGTTCTTTATGATCTTTTAGTTATCCAAAAACAAATTCATCCTAATATAATGGCGGTTGTTGATGGAACAGTGGCGGGTGATGGTCCTGGTCCAAGATGTATGATTCCAAAAATAAAAAATTACATCATGTGTGGTTATGATCAAGTAGCTGTTGACGCGTTTGCTGCTAAAATGATGGGTTTTGATCCATGGAAAATGCCGTATATAAAAATGTGCCACGATGCTGGTTTAGGTTGTGGTGATACTGATCAGATT
>JAUWPK010000317.1 GCA_030611625.1 Promethearchaeum sp.
TAGGTTTCCAACCAACAGTTCTTCTACCAGAAAATAAAACGGATGAGGCCCTTGTATATAAAATTTTCTCAGATATGCGCGCTGCGTGTGATAATTTAGGCATTACAATAACGGGAGGTCACACAGAGGTAACTATAGGTCTGGATCGTCCAATAATTTGCGGTATGATGTGGGGAGAAGTTAAGAAAGAAGAACTAATAACCACATTTGGCGGAAAACCAGGAGATGCACTGATCCTTACTAAAGGAATTGCAATTGAGGGTGCTTATATTATTTCAAAAGAAAAAGAGAGCGACTTAATTCAAAATAATATCGATCGACAACTTATTAGAAATTGTCAAAATCTCCTAAATTCTCCTGGAATAAGTATTGTTAAAGAAGCTCAATTAATTCATAGAAATTTTACTGTTCATGCAATGCATGATCCTACTGAGGGTGGATTCGCAATGGGATTAGTTGAGATGGCTCAAAATAGTAATTGTGGTGCAATTATTGAATATGGAGCTATACCTTTAATCCCAGGTACTGAAGAATTTTGTAAACTTTATGGATTGGATCCATTTGGGCTAATCGCATCCGGAGCACTTCTTATGGCAGTACCCAAAGAAGATGTAAACGAGATTGTTTCATGTTTAGAAAAATACAATATTATTGCTGTAGAAATTGGTATTTTAACGAATAATCCTGGGAAATATTCTGTTAAATATGATACTGGAGAGATTAAACCATTAAAATATTCATCAATTGATGAAATTACAAGGATTTTTTAATGTTTTTCAAAAATTAGCAGTTGAATTTTATAACGAAAGGAAATACATTCTTAATATTAGGCTTACTTAGCATTAGTTCGATTTTATCATCATTTTTTAAAGAAATTTTCCCTTTCCCCTTAATCTGTGTACGGTTTAACCAGGTCCCCCACCTGCTTTCATTGTCTTCTATAAAAAATCCATTTTTATCTCGAATTATTTTAAAATGAAATTTATAAATCTGATGATTTTGCTTCCTAATCCTAGAAATAGAATTTAACCATTCAACATCGAAATCGTTAGGGTTTACAAGAGGTAGGACTATATTGCGGCCAAAATGAAAAATGGATGCATTAGAGGGAATAATAACTTTTTGATTGATCTGAGGAAAATATAAAAACACTTCCTTTGAACGTTTAGATCTTCTAGGTTTAGTTTTAAATCGAAAAGGAAATTGTCGAGGTTGGGCGCTCTTTAATTGAGATTTCTGTAATTTTTGAGAAATTGGAAAAGAAGGCATATTTTGGTAAACGGGAGGTTTGACATTTTGCTGCTTTTTTTCTTCTTCAGCGTGAGTTAAAAACTCTTTAGTGATGTCTTTCAGGGAAGATCCGCAAAAATCACAGCTAATATTTGCATCCTTCGTAGATACCTTTTTTGTACTTCCGCAGTGCGGGCATACAATTTCAAGTTGCATAAAATATCCCCTTTCTCTCCCTTTAATGAAAATTGATTTTATTGACTTAAATTTTTATTTATTTCGGGTTTCTGATATAGTAATGAAAATAAATTTTTCTGATCTATCAACAAAAAGTCTTGAACAAACAGATAGCTTCATTCAGCAATTCGGTCCACGATTAACAGGTTCTGACTCATGTCAAAAGGTGGCAGAAGAATTGGCCCTTTCACTTTCAGAATTCTGTGATAAAACAAAAATTGAAGATTTTAACGTTCATCCGGATTCCTTTAGTTTTTACGTTAAACTATTACCTATAATGTTCTTTCTTTGTTCTATTTTATTATATCTTAAATCTTATTGGGTGATTCTGCCATTGATTGGATTGCTCTTAGGAATTATCATGATGATCTTCATTTTCGGATTTTATAAGCATATTTTTGATAGATTTTTTCCGAAAAAAAATGGTAAAAACGTTTACGGACACATCGAACCATTACAAGATGTTCGCCAACAGATTATCATTTCCGGCCATCATGATAGCGCACGTGAAATTCGAATTTTAGCATCGCGTTTTCAAAAATTTTATGCTCCAGTAATTTTACTTCCCTATCTTTTCTATCTTTTTTCACTTGTCGTAATTATTATTGCTCTCATTGGAAATTTTGAAATAACAACATCCCCCATAATACTCGGCGTTTTTATAATTAGCATTCCTTTCGTGCTTTTTAATTTTTTCATATTAAGTCGCGAAGGAACCCCTGGTGCTGGTGATAATTTAATTGCATCAGTCATGATTATTGAATTAGGAAAATATCTTGCATCCCTTAAACAAGCAGACCAGAATTTTCTGGAGCATACTCGCATAATTTTGACCAGTTTTGATTCTGAGGAAGCGGGATTACGTGGTTCTGCAGCATTTATGAAAGCACATTATGAAGAATTTCATAAAATTCCCACGTATCATTTAAATTTTGACAGTTTATATAATTTTGATGAATTTCATGTTTTGACCCATGATATCAACGGTTTAATTCCCCTATCTCATGAAATGGTTGAAAATTTAATAGATATTGGAAAAAACCATGGTATTTGTTTACGTAAATTTAAAATGATCTTTGGAGGTGGAGGTACTGATGCTGCAGAAAGTGCTCGAATCGGAATTCCTGCTACAACTATTATTGCAATGCCTACTAATATAATTCGAGAAGGATTGGTTTACCATACTCGAAATGATACAATCGAATTTATTGAACCAGCGGTCGTAGAAGGATGCCTGAAAATTTCATGGGATTATATATTTCAAAAAGATAAACAAACAATATCTAAGAATAGATCTGTGCGGGACACTTAAGTCGACCCCACAATTCATCTGGTTTTCCGATGCATCGAAGTCTCCATATATGTAGCAATTACTAAGGATAAAATTGCACCTACATTTTCAGCAATTACATAAACTATGGTCTGATCTTCAACTAGAGAAAACAAAATTAGATATGTTATCCAAAAACCACCAAAAAATATCCCTGAAATAATCAATAAAGGTCTTGCATAAACCCAATTAATCTTGTCTATAAATTGCTTGAATTTATTCTTATTGGCAACCTTTTTTCGCGATTTTTGATGTTTTTTCTGAAAATTCCCTCGATATTGACTCATTTCAGTACGTGACTCAAAGATGACTAGGGCTGCATAAAAAGTTGCAATTATTACCCCAATAGGAATTAATACTACTGCAAATTTGGACCCAATATTTAAACCATATTGAGCGATTACGATAAATATTACTTGTAATAACGTCATTATTCCAAGGAAAATTAATCCAAGCCCTAAGTTCTTCCCTTTCAACCACATTAATTTGATCGGCATAAATTACTTCACTTTCAATCCTAAGCGTCAATTCTATGTAACCTATCTTCAAAACAATCATTTTAAAAATACAAAGATAAATTACTTTATTTCATTGTAGTTTTCTTTTAAATTTTAATTTTATAATTCATTAATTTTACATTAATTTTACAATTTATTTCGTTTTAATTTTGTGTAGCTCTAAGCAACAAATCTCTTAATTTTACGCGAATTGCAAAAAGAATTCCGTCTCGTCCAAATCCATCCAATAAAGAATTATCAAATTGAATATCTAATACAAAAATCCCAACTTTTAGCGAGTTATCGACATCTCGACCCCTAACTCGAGCCATAACTTGGGCTTTAGGATTGGTAATTGTAATTTTAACTTCCCATAATTTTCCTTTGGAACTTTGTAATCCTTTATCAATTACTGAAATGGTTCCTTCCGCTTTATAATCTCTGACAATATATCCTGTTGGATCCAAAGTTATTGTATCATCTATTTCAAAAGAAAAATCAAATTCCCCTGTCTTTTCAAATTTTTTAAGTTTTAGGGGTATCAATTTTTTCCAAAATTTAGTTTCTTTGATTTGATTAGAATATTCGGAAAGATTTTGATTATTCAAGAGTTCAACTATTGTTAGTATAGGGTCTGAATTTTTTGACATTTCACTTTTTCCTTGTTTTCATTATTTCTTTTTGACCATTTTCAAAATTTCTTTTCCAAAAATCTCAATTAGAATTTCTGAGATGTCAATATCTTGCAAATCTTTCGTAACATAAGATGTTAAGTAATTTGCTTTCTCCATGGCTACTAGATCTCTTTCATCCTCACTAACCAT
>JAUWPK010000266.1 GCA_030611625.1 Promethearchaeum sp.
TTAAAATTGCTAAAAATTAATGGCAAGAATTCTAAATTTTTTAAAAAAAAAAAAAAAAAATTTCAATATTTAAGAGGAATTGTAAATGTAAATGAAAATGTAAATGAAAATTAATGAAAATTAATGCGGATATAATAATGAGGGATTAATGATGATCTCTTCGAGCAGACTTTTTCGGATACGGGTAAAAAGATTTGCTGCTTTGTTTAATTTATTTGCTAATAATAATTTATGAAACGCTTCGGGCTCGATGAGGCCTAGTTTATCATCTGATTGGATGAATTTAAGGATCGAGTCAGGTGTTTTTAATTTAATATATTCTATCTTAGAAGGCCAATTGACTGAATATTTATGCATTTTCTGGAGTTTATTCCAAGCTGAAATATAAATGCCCATAGTATCATAAGCATCTTGACCTTGTTTGAAATTTATGCTTTTTATCAATTTTCGATTTTTTTTTTTAACAGTTTGCACGAAATTATTGTAAGCTTCAGGCTCGTATCCTGTTGAAAAATCATGATCTTTGTTTTTATCTTGATTGTTCAGTATTTCTAAGGTTTTTAGGTCGCTTAGAGTCCCAGTTGTTAGTAGAAGTGCTTTTCCTCCTTTCATAGCATAATTAAAAGTTTGCAGAACTTCTTTTTCTCCAACAATGCTCGATTGGTGGTATGCTTTAATTTCAACAAAGAATGCATTTTTTAAATCAATTTCCTTCATGAAATTTTCGGGAATTTTTAATTTCTCTGAATTCTCTAGTTTCTCTAGTTTCTCTAGTTTCTCTGGTTTCTCTGGTTTCTTTGATTGTTTTGATTTTTCTGAAATTGTTGATTTTTTGTTAAGTTTATTTAAATCATCAAATTCCTTAGACATCTGCAAAATTTTATGGCCCAAAGTAGCTGGAATTTCTAAACAATCAGGGTTAACGGTATCTAAAATTGGTTCATCAAATGTAATATATCCTTTCTCTGAGAAAAATTGATCTACAATCCATTTAAGGGCATGTTCTCTAAGACTTCGAGCAATTGTAGAACTTACAGTTGTAGGTGGGAATTGAACGCGAGGTGGAAAATCATCCATTAATTTTTTTGCATAAGGATCGATATTGTTTGAATAGACCATCTTTACAGGATTTTTTTTATAGAAATATTTTACAACTCTTCGCCTGTCGATTTTACCATATTGATAATGGATATTTTTGATTATATGGGGGTGTTCTTCATTTAAATACTGTTCCCTAAATGGAATTAGTTTTGAAGTAGTTTTAAATTCCGCTGCAATTGGAGTTGTTAATAAATTTATGGGAATTCTTTTTGGATTCGGATATACTATGTTTAGTGGTTTGATTAATGCAGAAATATTCATGTAGAAAAATTCATCTCTAAAAAATTGTTAATAATTAAAATTCTATAATAAAAATAAGTTTTCTTTCATCATAAAATTTTTGTTTAATAAAAAAATTTGAAAGCATTTCCGTAAATTGAATATAATAGGTGATAAATCATTTAGAATAAGGAATTTTCCAGTTTTAATGAGTTAAAATATATAAAAGATAGCAAGTATTTTTCAATATTGTGAAACCAATACATTTCCGAATAGGAAAAATTGCATAAATTTTAAATAATGTTAAATCTACAATGTATACTTGACATTTAATTAAATAATTGTTTGATTAAATACATTTCGATCTGGAAATACTTGCAGAAAAAAAATGAAAAAATTGAAAAAATGAAGAAAAAATGAATCCTAAACTACTCTTAACTGCTGTGTTTGGCCCATACGGCATAAAAAATAAATATGCTGAAGGTATCGGTATGCAAATGGAACTACTTAACAATCAAATTACTCGACAACAAGGTATTAACTCTCCCAGACAAAGTTACTGGACGTTTGCCCTATATATGTTAGCTGAAAACATTTCCGTACCAACTTCGGTCCTCGATTTCCCAAAATGGAAAGATTTCACTAGAGAATTAGACAATAATGAATATACTCATGTAGGAATAAATTTCATTGTGCCTAATGTATTAAAAGCTAAACGAATGACAGAATACATTCGAAAATATCACCCAAATATTAAAATTATACTGGGAGGATATGGAACTACAATTCCTGAATTAGATAAAATCATGCCATATGATGAAAAATGTGTAGGTGAAGGTGTGCGGTGGCTTCAAAATTACTTTGGGGAAGAAAAACGTCTAAACACATCGATTGTTCATCCAGTAGTTCAAAATCCCATCTCACAAAGAATTTATGGACATCTATCAATCCCAAGAGCAGCCGTTCTATTACCAGGTCTTGGATGTGAAAATGGTTGTGAATTTTGCGCTACTTCTCATATGTTTAATAAGACATACGTTCCATTGCTTGAAAATGGGAAAGCATGTTTTGAAGCTTGCTTAAAAGCAGATAAAAAGATGAAAGCATCCGGATTTTCAATTATGGATGAAAATTTTCTTAAACAGCCCAATACTGCCCGCGATTTACTAAAATTCATGGAAAAAAATATGAAGAATTACGCTTTTGAGATCTTTTCATCAGCCGAAACAGTTATGTCCTTAGGAATTGATTTTCTTGTACGCCTCGGTGTGAAAATGGTTTGGATTGGTGTAGAATCAAAAAAATGGGCTCATAAAAAAGTACAAAATGTTGATTTTAAGAAATTGTTTAAGGAACTTCAGCGAAAAGGTATTACAGTAAATTCATCTGCCATTTTATTCCTAGAACACCATGATGAAAAAGCATTACAAAAAGATATTGATTGGGTAATCAGTTTAGGGGCAGATCTCACTCAATTCATGAACTATACTCCACTCCCAAAAACAACACTTTACATGAGATTAAAAGAAACATCTAAGCTAAAAAGTTTAGAAGAGGTCCCATATACAAAACATACTGGAGCGGAAGAATTGAATTGGATCCATCCCCATATCAATGATCCAAAGAAACATTTTAAATATTTGAAAGATGCCTTTAGAAAAAAATATCTTTGTAATGGTTCAGGTCTTCTAAACATGACAATTACAGCTCTTCTAGGACTTAAAACTGCTCGAGAAGATTTCAAATACCGAGAAGAAAATGGATTAAATTGGAATCCAGAAACATTAAAATATGAAAAAATGGATAATCCGCATCATGATGCATACTTCAAATATCGGATTCGCAAAATTGAACGGGTTGCAATGGTCAGCCGTCCTACGCTTCTAACATTATTTTTATTATCACCTAATAAAATAATTCGGAGAAAAACAAAATATGCAATAAAATTGGCACGAGAAGTGTTGGGAAAACCTACGCTGAGTGATAGGCTTAAATCCTCAGTTTTATTCCTTTCTGCAATAATTGAAGGAATAAAATATTCATTTTGGAAAATCCTAGGGCGAGAGACGATAATTTATCAACCTAACAACCGAAAGATGGATTATAACACGGAAACGCATACTGTTATTGCAATAGTGAAAAAACAGATTAGTAAATGGGTGAAATTAAAGAAACCGTATCATTGGGTTCAAAATCAAATTAAATTAATACCCAGTAAAGAAACACTCTTGAAAAAAGTCAGTCAGATATCAAAAACCAAATATAATAATGTGTCAATTTTAAAAATGCAAGATATTTGGGGACAGATATTTTCCAATCCAGATAATCTCCAAAAATATTGGAGAAGTGCTGGTGGGAAACGCATCCTTGGCAACATAGGTAAATATCAAGCTTAAAATTTATGAATCGTATCACGATCTACATTCGCGAATTTAAGTATCATAAAATTTTTCTTTTTTTTTTTCTTTTCTTTATTTATGAGTGATGATGAATTGCACAGAATTAGGATGCAAAAAATGCAAGAGATGTTAAACAAGAAAAAACTAGCAGAACAACGATCTCAGAGAACAGAAATGCCTATAGATAAAAAAATGGATCAAATTATTACTGTATTACTCGCACCTAATGCTAATCACTATCTAAGCGCAATTAAAGAAAGAAATTATGATTTATACATTAAGATCCGTCAAAAAATTTTTCCTCCTAAGATTATGCCTGAGTTGGATTTATTAATACAATATCTTCGACAAGGAATGATTAGACGTGGTGTTATTTCACTTATTGAAATTCAACAGATTGAACGACAAATTTTAGGTATCGGATCTACAATTACTATCAAAAAACAAGGTCAAGATGCGAAATCTCTTTCCAATTTTCTAAAGGATGAAGATGATTAGAGAACTAAAAATAAAAAAATAATTCCTTTGAAGATTTTTTATTATACATGCAATTTTTTAAATCTTCCTCGATTTTTTAACAACACCATTGCCGATATTCCAACTAGTAACCCGATTAGTAGAGTTAAATTATAACCAGAAATTGAAATTCCTTCATTAAAAATTTCAAAATAATCACTAAAATCATAGATCGATGAATCGAAGGCGTCGGTTATTTTTATTGAACAATTCACGGATTCATTCAGACCAGGAAGTGTCCAATTATAAGAACCCTCATTTGAATAATTTGTGACGATTGTTGTTTCAAAGATTTCATCTCTATACAACTCGATATTAACCTCGGTAATGTATCCAGTCGATTCCCAATAGATATTATATGTTGAATTTATATCCCATAAGGATGAGATATCAGGAACTGTTACCGTAATTGATTTTGTGGAAATTGCGAAATTATTACTATAATCATACACGGAAGAGTTGAAAGCATCGATAATTTTTAGTTGATAATTCGTAGAATCAACCAGATCTGAAGGAAGTGTCCAATAAAAAGAGTCATGGTTTGAAATATTCGAAGCAATAACAGTTTCAAAGACTCCATCTCTATACAATTCAATATTAACCATGGAAATATATCCTGATGATTCCCAATAGATATTATAAGTAGAATCGATCCCCCATGATGATGAAATAGTAGGAGCCGTAATTGTTATATCATGTTCTGATCCCCCGGTAACATGCAATATTTCCAATCCATCAGAACCATCCGCCACGTAAGCATATGATCCAGAAATAAAGACACTTTGTGCCGATCCGGAATCATAGAATTGTCCAACAGCTGTAGGAGCAGTTGGATCGGAAACGTCAATAATCTCTAAACCACCCCATTCATTCGCTACGTTAGCATACGATCCAGAAACATGAACATCGCGTGCTCTTCCACCATTAAAGTAATGTCCAACTTTCACAAGGTCGGTCGGATCTGTAACGTTAATAATCTCCAAACCATTACTATCTGCTAAATAAGCATATGACCC
>JAUWPK010000238.1 GCA_030611625.1 Promethearchaeum sp.
TTGTGCAGGTTTCTGCTTTTAAAAAATTTACAAAATATGTCGCGATTTACCTTCAAAGACGGTGTTCTTGTTCAAATAAATAATTTTTCACAAAAAGAATTACGATCATTAATAGATGAAGAACTGCCATTTTTAACAGCAGGTTGTCCAGATTGTAATAGACCAAACTATACTTATCGTCCAGGGGAAGAAGCTTCGGGTTTTCCAAGATCCTTGACTTTTAAAGAAAAAGAAATGGTTTATAATGAATTGAAATCTTTGGTATCAATTTAGGAGAAAGTGAGAATGGCCTCAAATTCAAAAAAGAAATGGCGATACGTACCCTTCGGCACATATTCCGGATCTAAAAATATGGCTATCGATGAGACTCTTTTAAATTCTGTGATTAATGGAAATTCTCCAAATATAATTAGATTTTATCAATGGAACCCCACTACCGCCTCTATTGGAAAACACCAATCTTTTTATCAAGAAATTGATGAAAAAGAAACAAAATCTCAAAAAATTGATACAGTACGTCGAATTTCGGGCGGAGGAGCAGTTTTACATGAAGCTTTAGGAGAAATAACTTATGCTGTTATATGTCGTTTAGAAGATTTACCAATAATTAAGAAAACTCTACATAATTTTGAAGATTCCATTTCAACGCGATATAAAGTAATTTTGGAAGCCTTAGCATGTGGGATTGAAAAATTAGGAATGCCAATTAATATTGGAAAAATTCACTGCCCCGCTTTATTTTCAGATGGGAAGAAAATATCAGGCAACGCTCAAATAATTAGAAAGAACGTCCTACTTCAACACGGAACAATTCTCTTAAAAGTTTTTCCTGAGAGGATGTATGAAATTTTAAAAGCACCAAAAGGCACATCTTATTCACATATGGTTCGATCTGTTCGATCTAAGGTAACTGGAATTATGCAGCAATCAAAGGATGCAGAAATTAATTATGAAGATATTGTATCAATCATAAAATCGGGATTCGAGGATGTTTTTAACATATCATTAGAACCCATACCATTTTCGCTGGAAGAAGAAGCTGAAATCGATTCATTAGTTAAAAGCCGATATTCAAATGAAAAATGGTTAAAAAAATACGAGTAAATATTGATAATAAATTAATGTAAAGCGAAAAATAATAAAGGTAAGAAAAATGATGCTGGAAGAAATTTTGGAGAAAATTAAAACTAAGAAATTCAATTGGGCAGACGCACGGCATTTTCTATCATATGATACTGAAAATTGGGATTCATTCTTTAATGAATTCGGATCTTATCGATTTAATATACTCAATGAACCCAAAACTCTTAAATTCTATACTCCCGGAAAATATTTCCCTTCTATATCAGTAACTGGAGGATACTGCGATTTAAACTGCAAACATTGTGACAGAAAGTACCTATCAAATATGCTTCAAGCAGAAACTGAAGAAAAATTTAAAGATGCATTAAATTACTGCATTGACCATAATAGTGTCGGAGCTCTTATTTCAGGGGGGTGTACTTCGTTTGGTAAAGTACCAATTGATAAATATAAAGATATTATCAAAGATTTTAAAAAGAAAAACAAGAATTTTTATTTAAACTCTCATGTAGGTCTCATCTCTTATTCTGAAGCAAGATCTCTTAAAGAAAGTGGAATTGATACTGTGTCCTTTGACTTTAATTTGGATCCTAAAGTCATTCAAGATGTATTTAACTTAGATTTTAAAATCGAAGATTACATTAGCAGTTATGATGCCCTTCTTGAAGCCGGATTAAGAGTAACACCACATATTCTAATAGGAGCTCGTTTTGGTAAAATTGCCAGAGAACTAGATGCAATTAAAGTTCTAAATCAAAATCAGCCTGAATTATTAGTTTTTATCGCGATGATCCCTCCGCGAAAAAATGGAAAAATGGATCCCAATTTCGAATTATTATCTCCAGAAAGCATTGCAAAATGCTTTTTAATATCAAAATTCTTTCTGCCTTCAACAGTTTTATCTCTGGGCTGCATGCGACCAAAAGGGAAATTCAGTTTTGATTTAGAACGTTGGTCTATTCTATCTGGAGCAAGTCGTGTAGTAATGCCATCTCAACAAACCATTGAATGGGCAAAGCAAGAAAATTTTGAAATAGAATACTTTAACGCTTGCTGCGTAATCCAAAAAAAATTTGAACCTTATGCTAAGGCTATTGACTCACGGGGTACTTTGAAATATCCTGATCTTATGCGTAGAAAACATTTGTAAAAACAACTTATCAATTAAAAGAATTTTTTTAATAAATTTGATAGATCTGAAGAGTTATTTTAATATTTTTACTGGGTTTTAATTATTTATGGCAATTCTTGAAAAAACAGATAAAAAACAGTTTGTATGTAGTAGATGTGGAAAACCACTTACAAAAACAATTGGGGATATCAATATTTGCTCTGATTGCTTACTTCACTTAGATTTCAACCTTTCTATTGAAAATACAGATTCTGTGATAATGGAAATTGAACAGATTCTAAAATACTTCATTTCAGATGTTACTGAAGCGTTTAATAAAGATCCAGCAGCCGATAACATGATCGAAGTTTTAACATCATATCCGGGGATCCAAGCAGTTCTTTTACATCGCGTCTCTCATTTTTTCTGGAAAATTGGTTTACCCTTTGTACCACGCTATATATCAAATCTTTCAAGACAAAACACGGGAATTGATATTCATCCAGGTGCCAGCATAGGTAAAAAATTTTTCATTGATCATGGTACTGGTGTAGTTATTGGAGAAACTGCAATAATTGGGGATAATGTGACTCTATATCAAGGAGTTACCCTAGGTGGGACAAGCTTGGAGAAAAAAAAACGCCATCCTACACTTGGAAATAATATTGAAGTAGGTGCTGGAGCAAAAATATTGGGTCCAATAAATATTGGAAATAATGTTAAAATCGGTGCAAACAGTGTGGTAACAAAGGATATCCCCAATAATAGTATTGTTGTTGGTGTACCTGGTATAATAATCAAAGACGGATCTGATGTAGTTGAGCAAATTAGTGCACTTTCACATGGAATACTTCCAGACCCGGTTTTAAAATTAATTACAAATTTAGAAATGAAAATAACAAATTTAGAAAAAAGAATTGATAACCAAGATAAAAAAGAAATGACAAAAAATTAATCAGGAAAATTGATTTAAATGGCCAAATTTGAAAATATTTTAGAGGCTATAGGAAATACGCCTTTAATTCGCATAAATAAAATTACTCAACATGTTCCTTCAGAAATTTTTGCAAAAATTGAAGCACAAAATCCAGGTGGAAGTATTAAATCAAGAATCGCTCTAAATATGATCGAATCTGCAGAAAGACAAGGAATTATCAATAAAGACACTATGTTAATTGAACCCACATCTGGAAACACAGGAATTGGGCTAGCAATGGTCTGCGCGGTTAAAGGCTATACCCTTAAAATTATTATGCCAGATTCTGTAAGTATTGAACGCCAAAAAATTCTAAAAGCCTATGGTGTGGAAGTAATTCTTACTCCAAGTAAAGAGGGAATGAAAGGTTCAATAGCAAAAGCAGAATTACTGGCGCAAAATTATGAAAATTCCTATATTCCAAATCAATTTGAAAATTCCGCTAATCCAGAAACACATATGAAAACAACAGCGATGGAAATTTGGGAAGATATGGATCATGATATTGATGTTTTTATTGCGGGAATTGGAACAGGAGGGACTATAACTGGTGTAGGGACAAAATTGACTGAATTAAAGCCAACCATCAAGATAATTGGTGTTGAACCAAGTAATTCACCCATTCTTTCAGGTGGAAAGCCAGGTAAGCATAAAATACAAGGAATAGGTGCGGGTTTTATTCCAGGAGTTCTAAATACTAATATTTTTCAGCAGATTATTACAATAGATGATGAAGATGCCTTTAAAATGACTAAAGATTTGGCACTATATGAAGGTATTTTCGTTGGAATTTCAGCAGGTGCGGCCATGGTAGCTGCTTTAAGATATGCTGAAAAAGTTTCTGAACAAGAAAAGATCGTAGTTATTTTCCCAGATACAGGAGAAAGATATCTTTCAGCTGATTTTTGGAATTAATCAGATTTTGTTATCTTTTTTTTATGCAATTTCATTTTTTTTGTAAAAAGGGATAACATCTTTTTTATTCTCTGCCAACAAAGTATTTTTATTATCGGAATAAAGAGATTTTTAAAATGGTATATGAAGAATATGGAAAAAACATCGCAATAATGCGATATGATGATCCCAATAATTGGGTAAAATTGCTTGAAGATACTGTGAAAAAATTCCCAGATCGGCCGTATATTGGGGAAAAAGATGAAAATGGAGTTTTCCAATATATAACATACAAAGAATTTGCTAAACGCGTTGATAATTTACGCGGCGGCTTGGCAAAAATTGGTGTTGTAAAAGGTGATTCTGTTGGAATAATTGCAGGTAATAGAAAGGAATGGGCACTCGGAGCTTTTGCAACATTTAGTTTAATTGCTCAGTGGGTACCAATGTATGAAAAAGAATTGATGGAAACTTGGAAATATATTATTACTGATGCTAAAATAAAAATACTATTCGTTTCAAAGAGTGAAATTTACGAAAAAATGAAGCATTTCAAAGATGATATTTCCACTTTAGAAAACATATACTTAATCGAAAGCGATGCTGAAAATAGTCTCGGATCATTAGAAAAAATTGGAGAGGATAATCCCATCCCATCTCAAGAACCCCAATTTAGTGATATCGCCAGTATTATCTATACATCAGGGACGACAGGTAATCCTAAGGGAGTTCTCCTATCTCACGGAAATATTACTAATAATGCTATTGGTGGGAGTAATCCATTTCCCACTTTAAATGAAAGATCCAGGGCTTTAAGCATATTGCCATGGGCACATTCGTACGCCCAGACAGCGGAACTATGCCTTTTTACAAATTTAGGCGGATCCATTGCAATTACTGATGTTGAACATATGGGAGAAGATTTGAATAAGGCCAATCCAACTCATTTGTTTTGCGTTCCAAGATTGTGGAATAAAATTTATGATGGTATCCATCAAAAAATGGAAGATGCTGGTGGAATAAAAGAGAAATTATTCTATATGGCAAAAGAAGCAGCAAAGAAGAAGAGAGAAACAGGAAAAGCTGGATTCAAATTTAAACTCCTAGATAAAATTGTATTTGGAAAGGTTAGAGCAAAATTTGGAACAAGACTGGAATGTTCCTTAACCGCTAGTGCTAAGACAGAACTAGAAATTGCAAATTTCTTCTTTGATATAGGCATTCCCATTTACGACGCATACGGTTTAACCGAATCATCTCCCGCAATCACCATAAATTGCCCAGCATTCCATAAATTAGGAAGTGTAGGTAAACCGATAGAAAAAGTGAAGATAGCAATCTCGGAAGAAGGTGAAATTCTTGCTTATGGACCTAATATAATGCAAGGATATCTAAATAAACCGGATAAGACAGCTATGATCATGATCGAAGATGAAAATGGAATAAAAGGCATAAGGACCGGAGACAAAGGAAGGATTGATGATGAGGGCTATCTCTTTATCACAGGTAGGATAAAGAGCGAATACAAACTGTTAAATGGTAAATATGTTCACCCAGCCTCAATTGAGGAATACATCAAATTAATTCCTTGGATTTTAAATAGTTTGGTCTATGGTGATGGAAAGGACTATAATGTCGCACTCATTATTTTAGATATGGAAAAAGCGAAAAAGTTTGCAGAGATGGCAGATTTAACACTTCCAGCCGAAAAAATTATTGAAATGCCTGAAGTCCAAAACCTCATGAGTAAGGAAATACGGGCACACCTTGCAGGAGAGTATGGAGGCTATGAAATACCTAGAAAATATCATTTTATAACAGATGATTTCACTTTAGATAACGGTATGTTAACCCAGACTTTCAAATTGAAAAGAAGAAATGTATTGGAAAAATATGGAAAAAAATTAGAAGAACTTTACAAATAATCTAAATAATTTCGCTTTGTATTATGTCCCTTTTTTTTCATAACATTTTTTCTTGACTTGTTGACAGAATTGTAGA
>JAUWPK010000323.1 GCA_030611625.1 Promethearchaeum sp.
TTGAGATTATAATATTTAGTGAAAATTTTACAAATTTTTTGAATCAAGGAAGTAATAAAAGCACCTCCTCCTACACAAGGATCCAAAATTTTTACTTTCCTCAACGATTTGTTAAAAAGAATATCTGTAAAGGATAGATAATCTTCTTTTTCTTTATTTTCGAGCATTCTTCCAAAATATTGTTCTAAACTTAGTGATCTTGTTTTCATATTTCTATCGGAAAAATGGCTATTCATTTCCAAAAAAATCCACTGATCTAATGTATAATCGACCATGGTTTCTGTAATCCAAGATGGTGTGAAAATTGTACCAGAACTGGTAGATTTTTTACTTTCTATAGATTCCAAAATTTTTTCTAGTGATTTTGGGTTAATAATATTAAATTCTGAACTAATTTTCACTTCCTTCAAAGTTAATTTCCAGTTTTTGTCTTTAAACTGAAAAATATCTTTATTCTTATCCTTTATTAGCTCTTTGAATCCATCTATCAATCTATCCAATGCATCTTCTGTTTCTAGGATTTCATGATTTTGTTCCAATTTTTTTATTCCTCTTAAAATTTTATTAATTGTTATACTTTTTAATGATTTTATATTCTGCTAATGATGAATTTTACTTTTTTCAACACGTTACCAAAAAAAATAAAAGAAATTATGTATTTTTTTGGTTAGTTGAGAATCGCATGCATAACCCAGCCCTAAGATTAAATCTCAAAGGAATGCTTAATAAGGATGTAATGATCAAAATCCGAGTCTACAAGGTATACCTTTCAGGAAAATTAATCGCTTTTGACCAATATTCCAATATTCTTCTGGAAAACGCGGTTGAATATAAACTAAACGAGACAAGCGAAAAAGAAGAAATTTGTAAATATTCGGGAAATGTTTTATTGCGCGGCGATTCGATAATTGCACTTACAATAGAAAAATAATAAGGATTGATATCAATGACTAAAGGAACAGCAAGCTTCGGTAAACACAATAAAGCAGCGACACATACAATGTGCCGAAGATGCGGAAGTCGCTCATATTTCAAAAGGAAAAGTTTTTGTGCATCTTGTGGATACGGAAAAACCGCTAAAATTAGATCGTATAATTGGAACGTTAAGATCAAGGCATTCGGTGGTCATAAAACCAGAAACGGCCGTAAGGAAATGTTTAAGCGTAAATGGAATAAAAAATTTGTAAGTAAACACCAAAAAAAACACTAATGTTTTTCTAATTTTACGATTTTTAATAACTAATTTTATTCTTACCTTCATTTAGAAGGTATTTTACATAAATACCATGCAGTATAGGAATTTATTTCGAAAATTTGAACATCTTCAAAGAAATTTTTAAATTCTTCAGGAATTGCGCGAACAAAATTAAAATAATCTCCTCTTTCAATCCATTCGATGAAGCTTATATACCATTTTCTATCTGGAGAATAGTCCTGAAAAAGAACATATTCTTTGGCAATTCGGCTGGTTTCTCTGTAAAAAATTTCGCGCTTTTTATTATCAAGACCGTGTAAAACCATTCCGGCGATTACTAAATCAAAACTATTATCTGGAAATCTCAATCCTTCTAAAATATCTCCATGTTCACACACTAGTTTATTCTTTTTTTTAGCGCGTGCAACCATCTTTTTTGCTATGTCAATTCCTTGAACTTCATAACTTTCATCTTTTAGTTTAAATGCATATCCAAATGCACCGGTTCCGCATCCAATGTCAAGAATTTTTCCACCTTTAGGGATATTAAGATGTTTTCCATATTTTTCTATATTCTCTGAGTATCCCTTTGCTTGACCTTTGAAAAACCACTGATAAAAATAAGCAATTACATTAAATAGCCAAGTATGGTATTGTAGGTTCATAAACTAGTTATTGAATCTAGAATTATTAGGTTTTATAATTTCACTAAATAAGCTATTTATTAGGGAAACTAAATTGTGGAAATTTTTTTTTATTCTAAACATTGAAGTATTCAAATTGTGTAATAATAATTGAAGAATAATGACTCAAGTTTCCCTTAATAAAGAATTAGCCGAAGATTTGATCAATAGTAAGCTCAGAATAATCGTTGAAGAGATGGAAAAAATCTTGCAGAAATGGAAATATGATTCAATCGAATTATTTTTAACTGATAGTAAATCTGGAAAGATTAGAAATGCTGAGGATGATGCGGTAGTTATCCAAAATCTTCTAGATGATCAGGAAGAACTTCACCAAATCAAAAATCAATGGTGATATTCTCAATTTGAAACCTTCTGAAAGGAATCTCTTAATTGCAATAAAAAAATTTGATGAGACATGTTTTGATTTAATTCTTGAAAAGGAAATCAATCTAAAATTAAAAAGAGTAAAATATCGGTTAAATGATGCTACAATCGTATACATTCAGTACAATAATTATAATGAATATTCCTATTCTATCGTTTATTCTCATTTGAATCAAGATCTATGTCGATTTGATAATTATGATCAACAATGGGATGTTTCTTCTAGTCCCCATCATTTTCACCCCCGAAAAATATATGAAGCCCGAGAAAGTCCAATGAGAGGAAATCCATTGGATGATATGGAGGAATTATGTTTGTTTTTGCACTCTAAAATTTAATCTTTTGATTGTGGTTAATTTTATATTATAATTCAGGCATGGATTAATTTTATGAGAATTGAAGGTCTTATATAATCATATAATTTGTTAAAAGGGCAAAGAAAAATATGAAAAAAAAGAAAAATAGATTTTATAGCCGTTCTTCTCGCTTTTTAGCGTGCATTTCATCCAGTTGAATCTTCATTTCAGCAACCTTTTTCCCATTTAGTGGATACCAGATCCAAACAATAGCTCCAATAAGAGCCAATACGGCAGGAAGTAAAAACACACCAGTCGCAACTCCAATTATGGCTTTTCCAGTCCCTAGGGATGCATATATTGGCTCTGAAATTGGACTATCTGGGTCAGTCGCCACTAAACCATAGATTGTCAAGAAAATTGGTATAAGAGCAAAAACTACTGATTCCATAACTTTTCCAAATAAGCACGCCACTCCGGCATAAACTGCCTCCCTTCGCTCACCTGTTTTAAGTTCATCGTAATCAATTGTGTCTGCTCGCATTACTTGATGGAAGATGAAATCACCGGTAAATCCAAGGAATAATATGGATAAACCAACCGATACCCAGAGAAGATTACTTGGAGGAAACCATGCTTGTCCGTCGGAGAGATTATTACTAGTAATAATCGCGATATAAGCTATAAATCCTCCAATAGCCTCAGTCCAAAGAGAATAAGTTAAAGCTGCTTTAACCGAAAGGCGTTTGCCAATTTGAATTTGGATTGGAATCCCAATAAATGCAATAGCAGCTGGAATTAGAAAATATATCATGTAATCTCCGGAGGTATTTAGGTTAAAATTTCCGAATATCCATGATAACATAAAAAACAATCCTGTGATGAGGGCATTTAGAACCCCAACACTAATCCCATCATAAATCATATATAAAATTCCCGATTTATTTGTGAAAACATGCTTGATTCCTGTCCAAAAAGGTGTTTTTTCCTTTGGAATTAATTCTTGCTTTTCCTTCACAACTTTTGCAATCCAAAACCATGGGAAAATAGAGATAACGGCAAAAACAGCTACGAATATCTGAAATGTTCGGATTGATTTTATTGTAGGATCGGTAAGGAATATTAACGGAAATGCCATGGAAATACCCCATCCTAACAAGCTAAAGACGGAAGAAATACCATTTAATTGTACCCGTTCTTTCTGATCGAACGTCATCTGAGGTGCTAAGGCCGTGTATCCGATATACATGATCGTAAAAAAAGTGTCATAAATCCATTGAGATACTAAATACCATGTTAAAAGAGCAATTTGGTATGCTTGACCCGATGTTTGATATCGCCATGTTTGAGGTGGGAAAAACAAAAATAGAAATCCTATTGAAAACGGAATAGCACTCCGTTTCATCCATGGTATTAATCTTCCGTGTTT
>JAUWPK010000270.1 GCA_030611625.1 Promethearchaeum sp.
TCCCCTCTTTTGTCGATAGACTAGAGTAGTAAAAATAATATCGTTTGGATGAAATGAATCAAAGAAATTGTTGAAGGATTTCAATTCAACCCTCTGGAAACAGCGACAAAAACGAATTACATTGATAATGGTATTAAAAAAACAAAAAAAAGAATTCAAATTTCATGAAAAATTATCTTTTGTTAGTTAAATATGCATTGGCGATGAAAGAAAATGTTACATACTACGAAATCAAACAGAGACCCAGTCGGAAAATCAGAATTTCCCGAAATGGTCGAGAGAAAAGGAAAAGGCCACCCTGATAGTGTTGCAGACGAATGCGCAGAAGCATGCAGCCGAGCCTTAACATCATACTATTTAGAAAATTTTAACCGTTATTTTCATCATAATGTTGATAAAGCCGCATACGTTGGTGGTCAAGCCGCTCCCGAATTTGGAGGGGGTATTATTCTCCAACCACAAGAATTTGAAATCATAGGACGCGCTATAGATACCGCTGTTGTTGCTGGAAAATTAATTCCTATTCCTGTAAGAACTATCTGCCGTGAATCAATACACGATGTTTTCAGATACACATTTAGAAATCTAGATGTGGATAAGCATGTAATTATAGATGCAAGAACAAAAAGCGGATCCATTGATTTAACGGGTTTATATAATCAAGAAATGAACGGAGAAGATCACGTTCCATTAGCGAATGATACCAGTTTCGGCGTTGGTTTTGCACCATTTTCTATAACGGATAATTCTGTCTATAATATTGAAAAATATTTAAACTCGGATGAATTTAAAGATATTTGTCCTGCTTCTGGTGAAGATATTAAAGTTATGGGAGTCAGATCTGGGAAAAATATTGGAATTACGATTGCAAATGCGATGGTTTCAAAATATATAATGGATAAATCCGAATACATTAATGCAGTTGATCAAGTTAAAGAAGGAGCTCTCAAAGTAGCTGATAAATTTAAGGAAGATCATGATGTAAAAGTCAGTGTAAACACAGGTGATATTCTGGAAAAAGATCTATTGTACTTAACTATTACCGGTACATCTGCTGAAGCGGGCGATGATGGACAAGTTGGACGGGGTAATAGAGCAAATGGGCTAATAACTCCTGGTCGTGTTCAAACATTAGAAGCTGCTGCTGGAAAAAATAGTAACAACCATGTTGGAAAACTTTACTCCCTAATGTCAAACAGAGCTGCTAATAGTATTGTGAAAGAACTGCAAGGAGATGTAATTGAATGCCAAATTAGAATTGTATCACAAATTGGGCATCCTATTAATGAACCTTGGTTAGCTGATATTGAACTTCTCACGGCTGATAATACCAATTATGACATTGTTTCAGTAAAAGCTAAAGAAATCTTGCAAGCAGAGCTGGATGATTATTTAACTCTACGACAAGAACTACTTGAAGGAAAGTTTAAAGTTTGGTAAAGATTGAAAGTCAAAGTTACCCAAAAAAATTTATATTATGCGGCTTTTTTTTTCTTATTCTTTTATTCTTTAGGGAATCCCCTAAAAAATATGTGATGAATCATGGGTCGAAGAATTCTACAACAACGAGCTGGTAAAGGAACTCAAAATTTCCGTAGCCCAAAGCACAAAAAACGTGGAGCAGTTAAACATATCCACTTGACTGGAGATAAAATTGTCACTGGAAAAGTAGTTAAATTCATCCACGAAGGTGGTCGAGGCGTTCCATTAGCTTTAATGGAATACGATAATGGAAAAAAGGAGCTCTGGCTTCCTCCGGAAGGAATATTTGTCGGAGATTCATTCCAAGTTGGAAATAAAACTGAGATTGCTATTGGAAATACCATGCAGTTGAAAAACATCCCTGAAGGAACTTTAGTGTATAACATTGAACTCCAACCAGGGGATGGTGGTAAAATGGTTCGAGCAAGTGGAGGTACTGCCACTGTAATGACTCGAACAGAAAGAGGCGTACAGGTTTTATTCCCTTCTGGGAAACGGAAAACCTTTAACCAGATGTCTCGTGCAACAATTGGCGTTGTTGCCGGAGGTGGGCGCACTACTAAGCCTTATTTGAAAGCTAGTGCGAAAATGTTCCAAGTGCGAACCAAAGCTACGATATGGCCGGTCGTTACTAAATCAGGGATGAATGCTCATTCTCATCCGTTTGGTGGCGGTCGTAAAAAACGTGCAGGAAAATCAACTACAACCAGCCGAAATGCACCTCCGGGTCGTAAAGTAGGTATGATTGCAGCCCGTCAATCAGGACGTAAAACTCGATAATTTTTTTTATCATCTTATTTTTTTTTATTATGATTCTAAGGGCCATTGGCTCAGCCAGGTAGAGCGGCGGACTCTTATAGAAAATTTATTCTAGCGAAATCCGTTGGTCGGGGGTTCAACTCCCTCATGGCCCGTTTTTATTTAATCTTCTTGAAAACAAGAATTTGCCTTTCAATGATCGGATTTTTCCAAGAATGAATGAAAAAAGCAGGAAATATAGCATTGTTGGCTTTAATCTCACAGATTTTAAAATTATATTTATTTAATAATCGCTCTATTTCTAAGTGTAACCGAGCATTTTCTGCAGTATGAATTTGGGGGAAAATAAATACGCAAATTCCTCCTATTGGAAGAATAATGTTAATTTCTTTCAAATACCGATTGTAATTTTCTTCAAATTGACTGATCATCTTTTTTGCTTCAAATACTGAGGGATATGATTTTAGTGGAGTTAGCAAATTGGGTTCTGCCACAATTGATCCGTTAAATTCATGTAGAAGTGACAAGTTCGGCTCAATTATATCCATTTCAAAAATCTTATCACTTGGAAAAATACCGTATTTCGTCCGAAAATTCTTACCTAGTGTTTGGCTAATCCAGTTTAGATTTTCTTTACTTCGGATAACGCAACTCTTATCAATATCCGAACCCATAGCTTGCAATCCTAAAATATATGCCTCTTGGACAATGGATCCCATTCCACAGAAAGGATCATATATCGGGAAATTATGATTATTTTTTTCTATGGAGATTAAATTCACCATAGTGCGAGCGAGAGCAAGACCTAAAAGTAGGAGCAATCTTTTATGAGGGCGTTCTTTATCGCGTTTAGCAAAAGAATCAATGTCTATAACTTCTTCAGTTTGGCATAGTATTACATCGTTTTTTCGGCGCCAAAGGATAAATTCAATTCCTTCATCGATTATTTTTTTCCGTAGCAGTTTTTGAGGAGTTAAAACGTTTCCTTCCATGGGTGGAATAAAATATGCTTTTTTAATCCCGATACTCTTAAATCCTTTTTTTGCTAGTTGATGTAATGTTTGAGGGTTCAAAGTAGCGTTATGCATAGGATCATTATTATCATTATATGAGCTTATCCCCCAATTTGATTTGTCAATGATATATTCCCCGCTAATGTGAGATTCTAAAACAGGTTTTATTTCTGAAATTGGGGTATTTTTTAAGAAAACTGCAATAATTTTACATTTTTTAAGAACTGCTCCACAATTTTTAATTGAAATATGCTTTTCACTTTCAACAATTATCCCACTTGCTGTTATCTCTTTTATAATCGGAGATAATTCATTAACATTGTAGCGCGCAATGATTTCTGCCAGGGATAATTCAGGATTTCTTCCAAAAATATAGAGTTTATCTGAATTTGAAATTTTCTTTTCTGGAAAAGATATATCTTGAATAATTTCGGATATTTCTGGAAGCTTCATAGGAAACACATATTTAATCTAAATTTAATTAATAATTCTCGAAATTCTTGAGAGGGGATGCCCTTTTGCTTTCATGTCAAATTCAGAAAACCATCCAAAAGGCATTCTAATAACTGAGAAACCTCTCTCTTTTAATAATCTTTCAATATTTTTCAAAGATTCAAATGCAAAATCCAGTGAACTTAATTGGCCAAATAGATGGGCAAATGGAATCAATACTATGTTTTTAACCTTTAACTGAATCACGATCTTTAATATTTCTATTATCACTTTTTTAAAAATGTCAGAATTTGCTTCATCTTCTTTTTCTGTTGCAATAAATAGAACTATTGCATTTTCTACCAGATTATCTTTATTTTCCTCAGTAATTTCTTCTAAAATTTTAGAGCGGCCTTTTTTGGTTATTTTGTAGCTAAAACTATTTACATGAAATGATAAAAAACGCATTATGAGTCAATTCCTTTTAATATAACTATTTCCGCATATTAGTTAAGGTTATGGTAATTAAACCGATAGAATTTAAAATTGGGGGTATTATAAGAGGCATAGTCGGCCAAAGACCACCATAAACAAGTTCGCTATCCATCATAATTCCCGCAAACAGCACAACAACTCCAAGAAAAGTGATAAAACTTTTTTTCCTAATACTCCCTGTGCTTTTTGAAATCATCCATGCAAAAAGGATTATTATAATAACTGTTGCCAGAGTTGATATTATATATGTAATTTTCATAGAAATGTCTCGGTCTATGATATCTATTAACGCTAACAATCCAATTAAAACTCCTATAAGAGAGACTAGCGATAAAAGATATTTTGTTTTCCTTATAACGGACTTTTCAATTCCCAAGAAGAAGCACATCATTCCTGCTAATGAACAAACATATCCTAAATTAGTCCAAAAATTATAATCTACATTCATTTTTACTGAAATAATATAGGCAACTCTTTGTAAAGTCAAAAGAAGTAAGAAAAAGGAGATTCCATATAGATAGGGTTTTTGCAAATCAGATTCAATCTTATGGACCTTTATAAAGAATAACACAACAGAAATCAATCCAATAGCAACAACTGCTATCCAAAGATAGTAGTCTATTGTCATCATATAATCTGAAGGGTAAATATCAGGAAGTTGCAATTTCATTTTTTATCACATTTTAAGCTTTAATGTTTATAACATTAATTTCATCTTGGCTTAATAAAAAATTATTTATCGTAATTTTCTCTTAATCACAAAGTTAAAAAATCGCAAAATTCATTATAGTTCCATGCTTGTAGTAATTGGGACCGTGTTGAATGAGTCAATATAATTTGCTTGAAGATATTCCTCAATATCCTTCTTGGGTAAAAATCGAACCGATTGTGAAGGGATGGTCATTGGATAAGAAATACTACATTGAAAATGATATCGGAGAAAAAATGCTATTACGTATTTCTGATATTTCTAAGTATTCATCTATCC
>JAUWPK010000125.1 GCA_030611625.1 Promethearchaeum sp.
ACTACAAAATTTTATTATTTTTTCCATAAAAAGAACCTTTTTTTCACAGTAAAAATAGGAAATTAAGAGCATACCAAAATTTTTAAGGTTAAACAGTGATTAAATTAATTAAGTAATTGTAAAATCGGAGATTTAAAAAAAAATGGCACTCTCAACACAATCATTTAATCTAATATTAAGCAAAATTATCAAATCCGAATCTGGGATCCGTAAAGTTATTCTCGTTGATAAAACCGGGTTAACAATCGCCCACGTCTCCAAGTTTTCCTACATCCCATTGGACGTCGACGGTATTGGAGCTATCGCAAGCGCCGTATTCTGTGCATCCGAGGAGCAAGGCAATAATTTGGAACTTGGTGGTCTTCAAATTGTCACATCCGAATTTGACGGGGGCAAGATTTTTGCAGCCAGTTGCGGGAAGGGGGTTTTATGTTTAATTTCCGATGTTGATGTAAATTTGGGTTTAATTAGGCTCGTACTTAAGCGTTCGGGTGAGGAACTTCGAGAAATTTTGGATGAATTCTTGTCTGAAATGCCCGAGGACATTGGGGCTGGGCTTGATTTAAGTGATTTGGATAAAATTAGCCCGAATTAAAAACTCCAAAAAATAAAATTCTTTTTTTCTTCTTATCTGCTTGTTGTATCTTGTAATTATATTTTTCATCGAATTTTGAAGTGGCTTTCTGTCATACTCCAATATATATTCTGAAAATAGTCTTTAGAATATCGATATAAAATATTTTCTTAAACAAAGGAACATATTTAAGTCAAATTTGGTTATTTATTATTACTGCGTAATTTGGAGTTATATATCTAATTGCTAATTACCAATTACCAGAAAAATTTTAGAGGTAAAAAAAAATGGAATATCCACTACATGTTTCTTTTAAAATTGCGACTTTTGGTTCTAAATTCTCTGTAACTGACGATAGCGGAAACATATTATTTTATGTTAAGCAAAAAATGTTTAAACTCAAAGAAGCAATAAAAGTATTTACAGATACCACCCAAACAAATCTTCTCTACACAATCGGTGCAGATAGAATAATAGATTTCTCTGCACGTTATAATTTTGCAGATGTGGGTGGTCGAAATCTTGGTTCGATTAAGCGTAAAGGAATGAAATCTTTGTTCCGCGCTAATTATGAAATTTACGACGATCAAAATCAAGTGATGACAATTCGCGAAGAGTCCGTATTCGTTAGGATAATGGATGCTCTATTTTCTTCTATCCCTTTGGTTAGTTGTTGCTCGGGTTATGTATTTCATCCTTCGTATTTAATTGCAAAATTGGATGGTACTGAAATGATGCGCGTGAAAAAGCGACCAGCAATGTTTGAAGGAAAATTCATGATTGAGAAACTTACCGAAATGAATGAATTTGAAGAGGCGCAAATTCTTCTGGGCATTATGATGATGCTATTATTAGAACGAACGCGCGGATAAGGATAGATTATAAGAAATGTTTTTTTTCTTTTTTCCTTTCATTTAATTCCTTTATATCAATTTATCTTTTAATTTGAGCCAACAAAAATTAGATGATCAATATTAAGGCACATTTTTATTAATGCAATGAAAGCCTCCTGCACATGGTAACTAGTTTTTGCCGATGTGAAGATTAAACGGTCAATTTGACATGTATTGGCGAGTTCTCTGACCTCTTCTTCGCTTATCTCTGCTTTAAGGTCGTTTTTATTTGCAAGTAATATGACAGGTATCGATTTATTACAAGTTTCTCGAGCATCTTTGACCCAAAACTTTTCAATTTTTTGAAAAGTGCGTTTACTGCTAAGGTCTCCGACCACACAAACACCATGACTTCCTTGATAGTATGCTCCGCGCATGATGTCCCATTGAATTTGCCCAGCTATATCCCAAAGAACGAGTTTAACGATTATTTCATTTTCTTCTTTGTCTTCAGATTTGTCAGTTTTGAATTCAAGAGTTTTAGTGTAGATGTTAGTTCCGATAGTGGATTTATATTCGCTAAGAAAAGATCCTTCTACGAAATTTTTAATGAGAGAAGTCTTTCCGACTCCTGGATTCCCTATAATTATAAATTTATAGTTGAAAATTTGAGACATTCTATAATATTATCTTTATCTTTTTCCTTTTAATCCATTTCATTAATCTTCATTATAATTTAATTAATCCATTTCCGATAATCTGTTAATATCTAGCAAATTATTTTTAAAAATGCGAAAAATAAATCTGGTTCGATTTCCAGCCAGTAAACCGATTATATCATAATCATAGTTGTGTGAATTGAGGAAATCTTCAACTGCTATCAATGTGTTTTGCCGTGTTTTAGGAATGATAAACGAAATTGTTCCGGGAGATTTTAAATAATTCCATCCTTCTTTGATGAATCTTAAAATGAATGATTCTCCCATTTCACCCTCTCCGATCAATTCGTGGTTTTTTCCTCCCCAAATGACCTTTGGTGAGAGGATTTTATCATAATATGGAGGATTTGAAATAATATAATCAACTTTAAGTCCCGAAGGAACCACATTATCAAAAAAAGAGCCATGTGAATCAAAAACTGTGATTTTAGGCTCTAATTTATTTCGTTTGATATTATGGTTTGCAAGTTTAATGTATTCTTTATCAATTTCTGTAGCATACACTTGAGTATTAAAATGTTTGGCCGCCAGCATAGCGATAATAGCACTTGCACCAGTACCAATCTCGATCATGGAAGAATTTGGTTTAATTACGTGCATTAAGAAATTGTATCTCATAATAGGAGTAGGGATTATGGCGTGTTCAGCGAATTTTATTTCGATATCATACAGATCTTTAGCAATGTATTTGTTGTACAATAAAAGAGTCTCTCGATCTTCATTTTTTATTCTAGGAGGATCCGTTGACTTGAGATGATTTCGTAAATCTGGATGAAGTTTTAGAGCTTTTGAAGTGGGATAATCAGCAACAACGCGAATTTTAGGGATTCCACTCTCATCAAAGACTCTTTCCTGTTTCATATTAAAGCTCCTTCACATAATTCTACTAAATGTTAATATTAGATTAGCATGTAAAGATAATAATGTGGGAAAGGATTAAAAAAATAGTGCTAAAAAAGATTTTTCTAAAAATTTAACTAAAAATGGTGCCCACAATTAGTACAAAAATCTGATTCACCACCAGGTAGAATGGGAACATCACATCTTGGACACCTATTTGCTACTTCTCGTTGGATTTCACTTATACGTTTTTCCTTTGAAAAGGTTAAAGGAATAGTTATGGTTTTAATAGCACCTAGTGTTAGGAAAATTATTCCAATTATAAAAAAGAAATCTTGAAGCAAAGTTGCTCCTTGAAAAATCCATAAATATGTCTCATAAGGATAGTTAAACAAATATAATAATTTACTTGAATTATTTATAATTGGTGTGAATATTGGATAAATTATGAATAAAAAAACAACCCCAGCTGAGAGAAATCCAGTATATTTCTTTAGCGTAGCATTTTCCTCAACAGTTTTTTTTAGTAAAACAAGAATGACAATGGCAATTATTATGAAATTTAAATTTATGAGAAAATTTGCAACTAAACTTATGATTAAAGATGTCATAAAATCATAATACATAAAATAAATAGAAATAGTTTCTACAATACGGAGTATAAACGAGCCAATAAGTAATACGATTGCTAGTATTCCGAATTTCCATTTTGATTTCTTATGGAACAAGTAAATCTCCATGGAAATAGAAAGTATAAGAAATGCTAAAAACTCAATTGGAAAACTTAACAGTCCAAGTAAAATATCAAAAATCATGAAAAACATCATAAAAATCAGAAACCCTATGAAAAGATATGAAAATCCTTTATTACAGTCGGGCTCGAGTTCCTTGGTTATGACTTTAATAACAACAAGAACTATTATAATAAACAATAAAAAAATCAATAATCCTCTTAATACTAAACTTACTATTACTAAAATGGCCGGGTTCATCATAATTACAATTGTGTTGTGTTAATTTTTAAATGTATCTAACTTGTATTATGAATTAAAAATCCTTCTACAATGTCACATCTGGTAGCCACATTTTATACAGAATTGAACAGAAACTGGAAGTGGAGCACCACATTCTGGACAAAATTTTGTGGGTTCTTGCGGGATTTCTTGTGCACGTTTTTCCCTTGAAAAAGTTAAGGGGACCGCCATCGTTCGCACGGCACCAAATGATAAGAAAATTATTCCGATTATAAACAATATACTTTCCAAGAAAAATACTCCTTGTGAAATCCAATAATAAGTATCATAAGGAATCACATCTAATTTCCATAATAAATAAGCATTGTCTGGTATTGGCTTAATTAAAGGTATAAGTATGAACAATAAGACTACTCCATAGTAAATTGGGATGGTGAATATTTCAAGTGATTCATTTTCACTGGCAGTTTTTCCTAGTAAAATAAGAATTACAATTCCCATTATTAAGTAATTGAAACCTGTAAGAACACCTACAATTGCACTTGTGATACGATATTCCATACTGTCCAAAGCAAATCCAATAAATAATTCTATAATACTAAGTACAAACGAGCTACAAAGTAAAATAATTGCTAGTATTCCAAATTTCCAATTGGATTTCTTATTGAACAAGTAAATTTCCATAGCAATTGAAATTATAACGAGAGCTATAAAAATATTCCAGGAAATAAACCATCCTAATATAACCTCAAAAAACTTTGAAAACATTAAAAAACTCAAAAAAATTATATAAAACTTTGAGAAGCCCTTATTACAGTCGGGTCCGAGATCTATTGATGAGATATTAGCAACCATAAAAATTATTAGAATAAATACTAAAAAAACCATTAATCCCCTGGTTGCAATATTTATAATTTCCATAATAGAATTTATGGTATAATTTATCATATTTACAATTGTGTTGTTTCATATTATAAATATATCTATATTACAACTATTAAATTAAGAAAATAGTTTTCCACAGTTGATGCAAAAACCTGCGCCAAGAGGGATTGGAGTATCACATTTTGAACAACGCTTTGCTGGTTTTCGAAGAATTCTTCTATTTTTTTTTCTTTTTTTTTTCTTTGAAAATATTAAGGGAACAGACATTGTTTTTAGCGCACCCACTGTTAGAAATATAATCCCGGTTATAAACAATAAACTTTCAATGAAAAATACTCCTTGTGAAATCCAATAATGAATACTATGAGAAAAATCACTTAAATTCCATAATATATAAACAATGGATGGTATTGGTGCAATTAAAGGAATAATAATAAATAACAAGACCATTCCATTGGATATCGGCTTAGTGTATATTTCAAGTGATGCATTTTCATTGGCAGTTTTAGCCAGCATTGCAAGGAAAACAATTCCAATAAATAAGTAATTGATATTTGTAAGAATAGATACAATTGTACTTGTGATGAAATATCTCATACCACTACCAAATACAAATTCCAGAATAAATTCTACAATACTGAATATAAACGAGCCAATAAGTAAAATTATTGCTAGTACTCCAAATTTCCAATTTGATTTCTCATTGATTAAGTAAAGCTCCATGGCAATTGAAAGTATAATGAAAGCTATGAAAATATTCCACGAAATAAACCATTCGAATAAAATCTCAAAAAACTTTGAAAACAGTAAAAAACTAAGAAAAATAATAAATAACTTAGCGAAACCTTTGCTACAGCTGGATTCGAGTTCTTTATTAAATATACTAACTGCGACAACAATTATAAGAATAAGAATTAAAAAAACCTTAAAAACCTCGATTGAAGTGATTATTAGTGGCATAATATCATGTGTGATATCATGAATCATATTTACAATCGTAGTGCGAAATATTTTAAATTTATCTATTACCCCAGATTTCAAAAAAATCTACTTTCAAAGCCAAAATCCATGGACTCAAATATGTTCTAATTAGAAGAAGAAGGTTGAAAATGGAATAAAAAAATAAGATTAAGAAAAACGAATTTAAATATCTGCAAACGCATTTCTTATTCCTCTGAGTCTTTTCCGCATTGGATGCAAAAGACCGCACCAAATGGAATGAGAGCTCCACATTCTGAACAAGTTTCTTCTGATTCTCGGGGAACTTCTTCTTCAACCATTTCATATTTTATATCTTCTTCAACCATTTCATATTTTACATCTTCTTCAACCATTTCATATTTTACATCTTCTTCAATCTTTCCATATTTTACATCTTCTTCATTCTTTCCATATTTTACATCTTCTTCAATCTTTCCATATTTTACAACTTTTTTCCTTGAAAAGGTTAAGGGAACTAAAATGGTTTGAATATTTCCTAATGCCAGGAATATCATTCCAATTATGAAAACTATACCTGATATGAAAAAAATACCCAAATTAAACCAATAAGAATTATTGTTAAAACTTAAACTCCCATTTTTTATCATCATAATATTAATAAAAGTAATTATGCTTTCAAGTTGATGAAGTACTGGAAGAGCTATAAAGAAGAGAATTATTCCTTTGGATAAGGGATTTGTATATTTACGAAGTAATTCATTTTTTATTGCAGTTTTTTTGAGTAAAACAATTGCAACAATTCCTATAATTAAATAAATGAAATTTGTTGATAAAACCACAACCAAACGAGTAATAGCATAAGTTTGTGAATATGTGACCATAACATATTCATCAGGAAAATTATATGGTCTGAAGGGATATACATAATACATAACAATTTCAAGTATAATTAGTAAAAAAACCCCACAAAGTAAAAGTATTGAAAGGATCCCGAATTTCCATTTTGATTTCTTATTGAATAAATAAATCTCCATGGAACTAAAAAGCAAGATAAATGCAATGAACAGATTAAGAAAAACAAGACCAGATTTAATACCCCAAATAATTTGAATTGTATCTGAAGAGTATGGATGAATTTCATAAATTTCCCATAATATTATTTGAGTTATACTAAAAGCAAAGTCAAAAAATGTTGCAAACAATAAGAAGAGTAGAAAAGAGATGAATGATTTTGAAAACCGTTTCTTGCAGTCAGATCCAAGCTCTTCATTTTTAGTCCTTTTAATTGTTAAAATTACGAGAATTAACACAGATAAATTCATTAGACCAAAAATGGCACTATTAATTATACTTAAGATGTTTACCATATTATCTATTACAATTTTGTAGTGTTAATTTTTAAATTTATGTATTATGGTGCGTTCAAAAGATACTACTTTTAAAGCCAAAATCAACAGATATAAAAGATAATAATATCAATTATTGAAGAAAACAAAGGAAAAAACGAAAAAAGTTATAAATTTAATGAAAATAAATAAAATTAAGAAAAAATAACCTAAGAATGGTGCCCACAATTGGTGCAAAATTCAGCTAATGGTGGAATCGGAGCACCACATTTTGAACAGGTTTTTGCTCCTTTTTGCGGAGTTCCTTTTGAACCTTTTTCCCTTGAAAAGGTTAAGGGAGTATTCATTGTCTTTAATGCCCCTTTCGCTAGTAATATTATTCCAATTAAAAATATTAAACTTGCTAAATAGAATAAACTTAAAATTATCCATAAACCAAAACCCTCATAGATAACGAATCCAGAATAATAGCTAACTAACCAGATTATTTTAATGATGGGTAAGATCAGAGGTCGGATAATAAATAATAAAATAATTCCTGCAGAAAGCGGTTTAGTATAAACCTTAAGTGATTCATTATCTTTAGATGTTTTTTTAAGCAATATTAAAATAAAAACAGCAATTAAAATATAGTTGAAATTTGTTAAAACAGACACTACTAAACTAATTATAATGTTTGCATTGAAATTTAAAATATAATGCAATATAATTTTTGTAATCATTAATAAGAAAGCGCCACATAATAGAATAATTGCTATAATCCCAAATTTCCATTTACTTTTTTTATTGAATAAATTTACCTCCATAGAAGTGAAAATTAAAATTAACCCAATAAAGAGATTAAGGAAAACTAAACCTTCCTTAACACCCCATAGAATATAAGTCAAATCAGAAATAGATCGATCTATTTCAGGAATAGTAGAATGCATCCCTGGAGAAATAGAATCAGATATAATTGCAGTAATAAAATATGCTAAATCAAAAAACGTGGAAAACATTAAAAAAATTAGAAACGTTATGAATAACTTTGAGAATCCTTTTTTACAATTGGGTTCAAGTTCTTTTTTCTTGATTTTAATACCAGTCACAATTAGGAGAATGAATACAAGGAAATTCATCAAACCATAAATTGAAACGTTAAGAATATCTTCGAAACCTACCATATTTACCATTTTGGTGTGTTAATTTATAAATGTATCTGGTATGCATCGTTCAGAAAAAACTACTTTTAAAGAAAAAATTCATTACTACAAGAAGTATTTATATCAATAATTAAAAATAAAGAAGGAAAAAACGAAAAAAGTTAGAATTTTTAATTAAAAAAAAAAACTAAGGATGGTGGCCACAATTGGTACAAAATTCAGCTAATGGTGGAATCGAAGCACCACATTCTGAGCATTTCTTTACTCCTTTTTGCGGAGTTCCTTTTGCACCTTTTTCCCTTGAGAAGGTTAGTGGGGTAGACATAGTTTTAACTGCTCCAATAGAAAGAACAACTATTCCGATTATAAATAATAGACTTGAAAGGAAGAACAATCCATAATCAATCCAATTTAGAAGATCAGCATATTCATAATAATCATATGTGATGAACTTATAGTTAATAAAACTGCGAACACTTTGAAATATCTGAATTATTGAATGAAAATTCAATAAAAAGAGCACCCCAATAGAAATCAATTTTGTATAAACTTTAAGTGATTCATTTTCCTTGCCAGTTTTTTTCAGTAAAAAACGAATGGCCATTGCTATAATTATATAATTGAAGCTTGTTAAGATAGCCACAACCAATTGAGTTATGGCATACGGAAGTGAAATCGTATAGAAATAGAATCCACTTGGAAGCTCATAATCGGTTAAGCCGAATACATAAAAGATAATAATTTCAACAATCATATATAAAAAAGACCCACAAAGTAAAACGATTGAAAGAATACCGAATTTCATCTTAGATTTTTTATTGAACAAATTAATCTCCATTGAGATAAAAAGCAAGATAAATGCAATGAACAAATTCAGAAA
>JAUWPK010000067.1 GCA_030611625.1 Promethearchaeum sp.
CGATAGACTAGAGTAGTAAAAATAATATCGTTTGGATGAAATGAATCAAAGAAATTGTTGAAGGATTTCAATTCAACCCTCTGGAAACAGCGACAAAAACGAATTACATTGATAATGATGAAACAGAACGATGGATTTTTGGACTGGAATTATTGCATGTTTGGACGAAAAATCTTCACATCGATTAAGAAACCTTCATAAATTTTTATCTGAGTCACAAGATATTGTTGGAAATTTTAATTTACAGATTCCTCCTCATATCACTTTTTTTGAGCACGTAGAATTACGCAAACAAAAATATTATCTTGCATTAGAACCTTTGATAAATTCTATAGATTCATTCACTATTGAATTCACTGGATTAACAACTTTCCCTGCTACCCATATTTTTTATCTTAATCCTACATATTGTAACAAATTGCATATTTTAAGGAAAAGGTGCTTAGAAACTCTTGAAGAACAAGGTGTTATCTTAGATCGTCGTCCAGATGGCATGTGGAGTCCCCACCTTACTCTTCTTACAGATCTCCCCACCAAGCATATATCCAAAGCAATCAAGATAACGCAAGACTATCTGAATTTGCAAATTGATGCTCCTTTTAAAGCAAAAATCGATCATCTAGAATTATTTTCTTATCCACCTTATCATGCAGAAAAGAAATTCTTTTTACATAAACCATAACTGATTCCTCTTGAATAAATTATGGTATTTAAATAAAATGTAATAAAAAAGAATGGGCCCACCCGGAATTGAACCGGGGACCTTCTGCACGTCAAGCAGACGTAATAACCACTATACAATGAGCCCTTAGTTTTTTAAAAAACAAATTCTCATTCTTTTGAAATTTCTTACCAATTATTAATTTTATTGTTCCTATGATTCACTCAATTTAGTTAGGCATTTTATCCCTTCCAGATTTTTGATTTTTGTGATGACTAAAATCCCTTTTTTTTACTTAATTAGTTTTTTTACATCATCAATAAAAATTCGAAAATCCTCACTCTCTTCTAAAGCGAAATTAAAAACTAAGTTATCTTTTATTTTTCCATACTTATGGACTAAAATATTTCTGAAACCTCTCATTTCTTTTAACTTTTCAATATTTGTAATTTTTCCTGATAATAATTCTAATGCATTCTCTTCATTTTGAGGCGGTCCGATTTTTAATTCTTTCAAAAGAATCATGCAGATATCAATTACGCATTCAATCATAATTTGTAATTCACGTTCAATGGATCTACGTTTTTCCAATGATTTTGAATAACTAATTTCATCATCTGGAAGTAATTCATCTAATTCTTCAAGATATGATTCAAGTTCACGAATTTTTAACATGACTCTTATTTTATCCATATGTCACACCTTCAAATCCAAATAATTATTAAGATGAGGTTCAAATAAATTATATTCTTTGATCGTATTGCGATATATGTCAAATAATATGTTAAAATCTTTATTACAGAGAATCTTACCATCATTTAATACGCGCGATTGAATGAAAAGTGGAAGATCAGAAAAAATATGAATATCAAATTGATCTGAAAACATTGAAAGATATGAGAGGAGTTTTTGATCTGTCAATTCTATTTTATTGGGATAAAGAAATAAACAAATATCAATATCATTATAATTTTCACCCCGAGCATAACTCCCATATACTACAAATGCTAAGATATCCTCATCATCTTCAATGCATTTTTGAATCTGTTGAAATAATTGTTTTTCAGATTCTAAATTGTTCTCCATATATTTGATTACCTAAGATAAAACAACAACTGATCCTTAAAAATCATGCGCATGGTTTTACTTTGAACAAAGTTGGATACGGAAATCTTCCTCCGCTGTCCGAATCCTCCCAAGTGCGAGGGTTTAATTTAGTGAAGATTATCGTGAAAAATCTTTATCTGAAATGTTTAACGTTGTATTTCGTTGTATATTCTTAATTTTACAGCATCGATTACAAAGGATTCGATCCCACAATTGAATAACCCATTGAATAATTCAGAAATCTGGTTTGTTAACGCATCAAAATATTTGTATATATTATTCACGAATTTAAATCAAAGCTTGATTTGATTTTTAAACTTGTGAGAAATTTTCATATAGGTTCTGCCTTCCAGGAGTTAATTTTAGGGAATTGTGAGAAATGAACATCATAAGACAAGTAATATTTTATATCGAAATTCTCCATTATTTTAAAAGTTGAAGCATCTGTGAAACTCCATTCTTTATCTTGGTATTTTAGAATCAATTTCCAGGTCTGATCAAAGATTTTTTGAGTAACAAAAATCATATTTAACACCTTTGATTTTTTTATACTATTTCCAAAATTTTTAATCTTTGAATGTTCTACCCCTTTCGCTTTTAAAGTTGTAATTAATTCGTCAAAAATATAATCTGAATAATAAATTGAAATTTTTCCTTTTTTAAACTCTTGTAGAAGAATTTTATTAGTTAGATTTGCACTCTTAAAATTTTTGTCTTCTTCATTGCATAATGCAATTAGAAAGCTAGTATCAATAAATATCGCTTCATTCATGATTAATATCCCTACTTATATATTATTTCATCAATATTTTCACTTGCATTACGACCTAATTTAAAGGTTGGGAGATTAAAGAAAGGATCCTTTTCAATTTCAATTTCATTAATATCATTATCTGAAAGCAACTGTTCAGTTATATTTGATTCAAATTTAATACCTAGGTCAACTAATTCTTTGAGAAGTTGTTCTTGGGTTAATTTTTTTTTAGTTTTAAAAGAAAGAATTGACATTAATTCATCTAACTTCTTTTTATCATCTTTGGAAATTCTGATTGTTGTTGAAGCCATATTGTAGATATACAATACAACATACTTATTTTTTTCTAGTTTAAAATTCCTATAATGAATGGCATTGATTTGATTTTTAAATTCTAATTATAAATACTACTTATGAATAATAATTCCAAAACTTGTTTCAAATGGGTTGAGATTATTAATATTGTAATCTTGTCTGTAGCTTTTATTACACTATTCATTACTGGATTTTTGATTCAAAACGATGATAAAAATATGATTCTGTATTATTGTGGATGGGTGATTTGGGTTTTGGCAACCATACTGGCATTTTCACCGAATTTTATGTTTAAGAAGTATGGAGGTGTCGATGAAGGAAAAAGTTATGTAAACACAACAAAATTGGTGGATAAAGGAATTTATGGCATTATTCGACATCCACAATATGGTGGGGGTCTATATGTTGCTTTTTCTCTTATCTTTATCCTGCAAACAGTTATAAGTATTATTCTCGGGATTGTTGTTATGATCACTTCATATTTATCTATGGTCTTTGAAGAAACACGATTAATTGTTAAATTTGGAGAAGATTATAAAGAATATATGAAACGGGTACCGAGAGTTAATTTATTATTAGGATTTATAAGAAAGATTAAAAGAAAAAAGCTGAAATGAATTAAGAAAAAAGATAAATAAAAAAGAAATGAATTTCAGCAATTAAATCTTAATAATCATATTGAATTTTTCAAATATCTTTGCAATTATCCAAATCAGCAAAATTGGCACTATTCCCAATAATACCATATCAAATATTCCGCTTAATCCCAACAAACCTTCAATTAATCCATAATAAACAAGCTCGTTTATTACCATTGAGAATAAAAATACCATAAGCATATTTTTTCCGAAAGTGCTCAATATAGGTATGTGGAATCCATCTTTATCGAAATGATAAAAAGTATATAGGAAAAATGCGGCGACTGCTATTGCGAGCATAGCTAAAGGTGTCGATACTGTATGATGATCTGACCATTGAATAAAATCCAATAAATAGCTTGAGACTATAAATGCAACAATAACAGGTAGAACGTTTTTCTTAATACCTTCTTCGTTGATTTCTCCTTTTGGTGTAAGGAACCAGAGTGTAAACGCCGATGCAACTAGTCCTATTGCAATATGGTTGATTGTTAGAAATGGAAAACTCCAACTTCCAGCTTCCCATTCAAGCAAACCTTCAAACATATATAAAATCGAATGCACAAGCATTACTCCTAAGCCTGTAATTAATCGAAATTTAGGGTTAGGTATATAAAGTGCAGCTATTCCGGCAGCTAGTCCAGCCCAAGCAATATTTGCTAAGGTTCCTTCAGCAAGAATAAAGTATGTATTTAATTTTTCTGCTGCAAAACCATGAAGCACACTCAATATCATTACTAGAGCAAATCTTTTTCCAATATGCAACCATATTTTTCTATCCGATAAGTCTTTTTCTTTTCGTTTAAGGACTGCAAAAGCTTGCATGAACCCAACCAGAAAGATGAATATTTGTTGACCAAGATCAATTATCGTAATCAGAGGGCGTTCTAAATCTGCATACCTAAATCCATGATTTAATGCGGGTGACATAAGAGGTATAGGCCAACCTTCATTCATATCAAATAACCAAGCGCAAGTTTGGATAATAAAAAGTATAATAATCAAACCTCGAAATTGATCAAGCCACTCAAATCGGAATTTTTTCTTCTTCTCTTTTTTTTCTTTTTTCTCTGTTTCATCAATTTTCAATTCTTCACTCATATTAATCATTCCTAAAATGAACAAATGTCGAAACACTTGTAAATTAAATTTTGTCGAGGATGTTTATAATTTCTATGTTTTTTTACGACATTTATTTCATAATGGAAAAATTTAAGTTAAATTCAATAATTTTTATGAATAATTATTCATAAAGTGTTTTAACATGCAGTGGAAGATTGATGAAGGTTGTATGGGTTGTGGTGTATGCACATTTGAATGCCCTGACGGAATTGAGATGGATAAAGGGGCAGCAAAAATAAAGGATGATACTTCAGCATGTTTAGTCAGAGCTGCGCAAATTTGCCCAAAACAAATTATCCATCAGTAGAACGAAAGTCAAGATTTTACCTAAATTTTATTCTTTAATAAATTAAAGGATATTTTTTTTTTAATATCATACATTTTATTGATAGAATTTCGGAAATAGATTCATTAAATAAGATTAAAGGAACTAAGAATAAAATGAAAAAGTTATTTTTCAAGATCAGGATATAATTTCTTTGCGCAAGTGAGGCATAATCCATGCGAAAATTTTACATCCTTTGACTTACCTGTAATATATTCTTCTATTGTTTTCCAACTACCATCATCTTGTCGAATTGCTTTACAGTTTGCGCAAATTGGAAGGAATTCATCAACAACTTGAGCCAATGCATTGATTTTTTCTTTGTCGGTTTGAATTAATAATTTCATAAGATTATGTGATAGAGTATAAATAAGAATAGATCCAATAAAATTTACATTAACAGTAAGTAATCCTAAAAAGATATACCAAAATGCTTCAGAATTGCCTTCTGGATAAAATTTATGCATTAATACGATAAAATGGCAGATAATGAGGAGATTTCCAATGATGTTATGGATAATTATTTGTCTTAGCTGAATTGCAAATAACCCAAAGAGCATAGTAGTAACCAAAATAAGCGAAATCATCTCAAACAGGCGTGATAATGTTCTAATTCGATCAGAATACAAGTCTTGAATAATATAATGCCAAAAAAATGATGTAATAAATATAGTGCATGAATATATTGCCCATTTTGGATGGCCACGCTTAATAAAGGAAAGTAATAAAATTAGTCCAATTAAACTGGTAATGTCGCCCCACAATTGCCACCAGTGAAAAATACCAAAGAAATTATTCAAAAATGCCAAAAATAATGAGAAAAAAAGATAACACGCGAATAAAAATAAATATTTCATTTTTTTCTGAATTTCATAGGATTCATCTTGATATTTTCCAAACCAAAATGAATAGAATTTATTCATGAATAATTTAAGCAGATTATTCTTAAAAAATTGATTATTAAGGCTTTAGTTTGTTGTAAATTCTTTTTACAATAATCGCAGCAAATGCAGCTGCCCCAAACCCATTGTCGATGTTGACTACTGCCAATCCTGGAGAGCAAGATTGAAGCATTGTGGTTATCGCGCCCTTACCTTTTTCACCAAATCCATATCCACTAGAAGTAGGTACTCCAACAACAGGGATGTCAACCAATGCAGAAACTATACCTGGCAAAGTTCCTTCCATTCCAGCAATTACAAGGATGACATCTACGTTTTTTGTAATCATTTCTTTCAAAGCAGGAAAAATTCTATGCATACCCGATATTCCAACATCATAACTGGTTATAGTTTTAATACCCATTGCTTTAAGTAATAGTGAAGCTTCTTCTGCGATTGGAATATCAGATGTACCTGCTGTAATGATACCGATTGTGCCTTCCCTTTTATGAATATCATATGATTTTCTAGCAATATATGCAGTTTTTGCCTTCTTGTTAAATTCGCAAACAAATTCGTTATTTTGTTCATAAATTGCTTCTAATTTATCAAAATAATCAAAAGGGAGTCGAGTAATGATGGCGAAATCATTTTTTTCGAGCATTGTTTTTGTGATTTCAATAACCATTTCCACTGATTTACTTTCAGCAAAAATAACTTCAGGGATCCCTGTTCTTAAGTGCCTATTTAAATCTAAATGGGCCATTTTATCCAGTTCGTCAATATAATCTATTTTAATCAATTCTTCTGCTTGTTCAACTGTAATTTCCTTGGATAATAACGCATCCAATATCTCTTTAAGGGGTTTCATAAGGATCAATAGTTTTTTTTTTATTTAATTAATAGGATTTAGTTTTTAATCGTTAGGAGCAGCTCTCCATTTGTCCAAGTTTGCATGTTTTTTACTTGGCGGTTTATTTTCACAATAATCCACAACAAATTCATTTTCATTTATTTTTCGGATTTTTTCAACATAATATATTTTTAATGCGGTTTCTTGTTTTGTAATAACAGAAAAACCTAATTTTTCATTCTGATACTTAGTAGGACCCTTAATCTTTGTTCTTTTCTCGATAAAATCAAGGTGATTCTTAATTCTTTTTTCAATATAGTTATTTGCTATATTTTTAAAATTTTCAATATTGGATTTTATAATATCCTTCATTGATATATCGATTTCAATTCCAATACTATTTCTTTCAGATGTCATGGCTGCAATACTAGTTGTTCCCGTTCCTAAAAAGGGATCAAGAACTGTATCACCTTTAATTGAGAACATGTTAACTAATCTATATGCCAATTCAAATGGGAATGCTGCGCTTCTTTTTCGTGTGAGTTTATTATTCATATTTTGAGAAATACCTTTAAAATTCCATATATCTGAGAACCAAATATTTCTCTCTTCCCAGAAATATGAACTTTCTCTGCGAATTATCTTTCTCTCTTCTTGTTTGAATTCTCTTTTATTTCCCTTCCTAAATATCAAGATAAACTCATGTTCTAAAGTAACATATGCACCAGGGGGATACATACCTGAACCCATGAATTTATTTGGAGCATTTGTTTGTTTTCTCCATATTATTTCAGGTAAAGATTGAAAACCTAATTCTAAAAAATGCTCAATTATTCTTGCATGAGACGGAAAAAGTTGGAACCTTTTGCCAATCGTTCTTGTTGAGTCGCCAATGTTGATGCAAACTATTCCTCCCGGAACTATTACCCTTGATATTTCACACCAAACTTTTTTTAATTCTTCGTGCATTAGCTGAAATGCCATCTCACTTTCTGATTTTTCCAGAGCATCCTTAATTTTAGTATTTTGTTTGCAGAAAATTTCATCCCACATCTCAATCATAGGATAGGGGGGCGATGTTATAACCAAATCAATAGATTCATCTTCAATGCCAGTCAGTTTTTGCGCAGATTTATATATAATTTTATGCGTTGTACTCATGGTTATCTATCCTAAGATATGTTATTTCTTTATAAATTTGATAAGAGAATTGTTTTTATTATCCGGATGCAGTTTTTTCTTTAATTTTTCAACAATTATCGAATTAATGTTCATTTTTTCAAAAGTATCAAGTAGTATTTCCATATTTATTCTATCTTTTTTTGTTTTCAAATCCCAAAATTCGATCTTTGAGTTTTCCAGTAATTGTAATAATGTTTTAATTGATTTCTCATAATGAGGAATTAAAATGGGAGTTTTTGGTTTATATTGGCTTTTATCTATAATAGTTTCCTTAATAAGATTTTCTCGAGGGAACATTTCATAGCCATATCCGTGTAATCCTAATGATTTAGCAGCAGCCAGTGTCGTTCCAGTTCCTAAGAATGGATCCAAGATATATTTTGCATTAGGCACAGCTTTAATGCAGGAATATGGCAATCCAATTGGGAATGGTGCATCGTGTCCCTTTTTGATTGTTGCCCCTGTTGTTTTTTCATAACATATGTGCAACAAATTCCCAGGATCACGCAAATCTGATTTCCCATACCTTCCAATGTTCGATTTATCAGCATATGGTATTCCAATTGCTTTAGGATTTAGGTCATATTTTTTTTTATTTTTTACAAAGAGAAAGATATGCTCCCACACATTATTAAATCTTTTATTTCCTCCCGAAGGGGTATAATGCCCTTTTCCATATATTGATTTTACCCAAATAATATCTTGAATGCGGATCCAACCTACTTCCTCGGCAGAATTAGCTACTTTTTCTGATAAACCCTGAGTGGTAGCGGAATCTCCAATATTTAGAAATAAAACTGCCTTTTCTGAAGAAACACGAAGACATTCTCTCCAAACCCTTTTTAACATTTGAAAATATTCTTTTTCCGGTAGTGAATCATTGTATTTTACGTTTGAATCGGATGAATAGTGTTTCCCGCGATTATATGGTGGAGATGTTATTATAACATCAATAATCCCCTCTTGGATTTCATTCATTTCCTCTGAAGACTTAAAATATACTGTTTGATTATCAATAACTAACATTTTTGAAGATTCTTGCATTTTAAATGTAATTAAATAAATTTCTATTTTTTTAAAGAGTTTATTGTAAAAAACACAATAAAAAACTATTAACCATCAAACATTACACTTCTAATTTGAAGATGAAGAAATTTAATGAGGATTATATTGAAATTTTATTAAACAATCTTTCAGATTGCGTATTTTTCTTAGATATTGATGGACATATTATCTATATGAACAAATTTGCTCAAGATCTAACTGAATGGACCTTAAATTCGGCTCAAAATAAATATTTTTCAGACGTTTTTAAAATTAAAAAATCACAAATTTCGAATGAATTTCAAACCTACGATTGTTTCACCGAAGTTCTTCAAACAAAAAAACCACAAATTTGCAAAAAGCCTTCGATTTTGATTACTCAAACAGGAATAGAAATTGAGGTAATGTGTCATTTTGTTCCTGTTTTTGATAAAAGTAATGAATTTTTAGGAAGTCTTATTATTGCTCAAGATTTTACTGAAAAAAGGAATTATGAAAATGCACTGCAAAATGCACTACGGTTAAATTCATTGGGACAATTATCAAGCGGAATCGCGCATGATTTTAATAACGTTTTAACTACAATCTTGGGAAACATAAGCCTAGCAAAATTAAATTTGGATGAGAAAAGTGAAATGTTCAATCTTTTAAATGAAGCAGAAGAAGGTATCGATAAAGCCCGTGCTATGACTCAACAATTATTAACGTTTGCGAGCGAAAATAAAACAGAAAAAGAGATCTTGGAAATCTCGGAACTCTTAAAGAATCAAACTGAATTCACACTAAGTGGGAGCAATATTCAGTGTAATTTTCATTTTCCGAAGGATATAATGAATGTTGAGGGAAATCGCTCTCAATTGGGACAAGTTATTCACAATATAATTGTTCATGCAGTTCAATCTATGCCCGTTGGTGGAAATATTAAGATATCTGCAAAAAACATTGATATTCAAAAAGAAAACGATTTGGAACTAGAACAAGGTAATTATGTAATAATTAAAATTCAGGATAATGGGATTGGGATGCCTGAAAGTGATCTCTCCCATGTTTTTGATCCATTCTATATGAGTGATATGACAGGAAAAGACATGGGTCTTGCAGTTGTAAAAGATATAATAAACCAACATAATGGAACTATTTTAATTGATTCTATCGTAGGAAAAGGGACGACCTTTACTATTTATCTCTCTGCAATTTTGCCTGACACTTCTAAAATTAAAGAAAAGAAAGGTGAAATACCTAGAAAACATGCAAAAGTCTTGGTGATGGATGATGAAGACATCATTCGTAGAGTTTTATCTAAAATGTTGACTCAATTAGGATATGAAGCACATGTTGTAAATGAAGGGAACGATGCAATAAAAATTTATAAAGAGTTTTTAGAAAACAATGAAAAATTCGATGTTGTAATATTGGACTTGACTATTCGTGGAGGTATGGGTGGAAAAGAAACAATGGAAAATCTCCTAAAAATTGATCCAAAAGCCAAAGTGCTAGCTTCAAGTGGTTATACAACAGATAAAATCATTACAAATTACGAATCATACGGTTTTTCTGGAGCTTTGATAAAACCTTATCGAGTTAAAGAATTAGATAAGATTTTGTTGGACGTTCTGAATAAATAAATTTTTTATTTCAATATTTTGAGCACATTTTGGTTTATGAAGTAAAATTTAATGGAAATTTAAATCAACACGTGATTTTCGTGTGGAAGGGTTTATTTGCAGTTAAGAAAAATTTAGTCAAATATGGACAATATTTAATTCAGCTTAACATTTAGAACCTTTATTAGAGGATAAGGAATATGAGATTTCAACTGCATCAGCTGATATCACTGTTAAGAAGATGTATTATTCTAAAACTCTTGATGAGGTCATATCTGTTTATGGGAGATCTTTTTGCATTAAATCCACTTTTTTTATTTAATCAATTTTTATAAAATCAAGAATTTTTTTCTGATTGTTCTTCACATTTTCTTTTAAATTAGAGAACTTAAGTCCAACCAAGCGAATTTTCTTCTTATTCTTATAAAACTCTTGGTATAAATCCAAAACAACTTCTAAAGCTTTTTGTTTATTTCTAATTGCTGAATTAAAAGATTTTGAACGCAGATAAGTTTCAAATCCCTGAAATCGTATTTTTAAACTAATAGTTCTATATAAAATCTCTTTTTTTTCTAAGATATCGTGAATTTTATCATTTAAATCGGTGATTTTTGCTAGAATTTCTTGGTAATCACCCGTATCTTCGTAAAAGGTTCTTTCTTTTGATATTGATTTTTGATGGTGAATATAACTGGAATCATGTACCTTTCTTTCTTCGTTGCCATTAATAAGATTGTATATCCATCTTCCACGATCTCCAAATTTAGCAATCATTTTATGCTTTGGGATTTTTAAAAAATCTCCAATTAGATTAAATCCATGTTTTTCATAATAGATTTTAGATTTTTTTCCTATACCAGGGATCCTAGTTATTTTTAAAGGTGATAAAATTTCCTTATAGTTTTTCGGTGTAATTACTGTTATTCCATTGGGTTTATTGCAGTCTGATCCAATTTTTGCAAGGGATTTTGTAAACGCAACACCAATCGAGCAAGTAATTCCAACTTCTGACTGTACTTCATCCTTAATATTATTTGCAATTTGGAACGCATGTTTCATATCTTTTGCTATTTCACTCATGTCTAAGTATGCTTCATCAATTCCAACTTGCTGAAAGATCGGTGAATATTTAT
>JAUWPK010000093.1 GCA_030611625.1 Promethearchaeum sp.
TTTTTTCTGCTTCTTTTATATTCCATAATTGCTTTACATCACCATTTTTCATTAAAACAATTGGAGGTTCAATTGAAGTTACAGGCATTACTGAACTACTTTTTCCGGGACGTTCAATTCGAATTTGTGTACCAATAGCCATGTATTTTTCTAATATAAACATTTGTGAAGGATGAATTCCACATGCAGCTAATCCAGTATTCCGAGATCTTCCATATCTAATACGTTGACCTCCAATTTCTGAAGGAAAAGCGAATACTGGCCGTCCTGCAATAACATCAGCAATGTATTTATTTATTGGAGGGTTTTTTTCTTCCATCAAATGTTTTCTTTTTAATACAGGGGTATCTGGCTTTTTCTTCTTAATTTTATCTTCAATTTCTAAATTCTTTCCTTTATAGAGATTTCCCCCATAATCTTGAGATTTATCCTTCTCATCTGCATTTTCTTCTATATTCTGATCAATTTGACCAAGTTTTTTTAGTTTTTTTAACCATTCCCATCCAGTTATTTTTCTTTTATCAATAATTATTTGAATTTTTTTTGATTTAAGCAACAATCCGTCATTTAATACTAAACACGGGCCTCCTCGAACGAAATTTGTGTCAATCCTTGGTAAATCTCGATGTGCTGAAACTTCTTGAGTTTCTGTTGGATCACCATTTAGTTCAATAGTGAGATGGCTAACTGCAAAACTAATTTCTTCATTTGTTGATGGGTATTGTAAGTTTAAAATTCGATCGTACAACTTAACTTCCTCAACAAATCTTTCACATTCCTCTTCTGTTGCTTTCCATGGTGCGATTTTCATTTTTTCACGTACATATTCTGCACAAAGAATGGCAAAAGCTTGAACAGTTCCTCCTGCTGCTCGGATGGGACCTGCAAAATAAAGGGCGAGATAAGGATCCCCTCCAATTTTATTGTCTCGGATTACAACTTTAGAAATTCCTTCAAGGGGGGCACTTACTACTCCTTCAGTTTTTATTGCTAATGCTACTCGAATTGCTAAATCTGCAAGTTCGTTATTGCTACTGTCCCCAAATTTTCCTTCGATAATTAAATCCATGGCCCTAAAACAGATTTCATCTTGATCAGCACCCTCTTCTTTCCATTGCCTTATTTTTTCAGCAATACCCATGGGGCCTACTAATTGTTGTACTCTACTAGCCATATCTTTTGCAGGTGGGCATTCCACTTTACATTCTGGGTCAATACCAATTTTTCGCGCTTCTTCAGCAAATTCATAGATTTTAAGTACGTCTTTTTCTATTTTTTCGAAGTACCTTGTTTGTTTTTCTGAGCATACAATAGGCATGGTAATTAATTTCCTTCTTTATATTATTTTTAAAACTTGAATGGTATAAAATTGAATTTATCATTGAATTAACATCGAAGTTGTAGAGTTAATAGGAGTAATTTAAAAGTATGAGCCTCATTAAAAAGTAAATCCTAAAAAATTTAAGATCTGTTAGAATTAATAAAAAAAATAAAGAAATACTTCTTAGCGGTGAAGAAATAACATATGACAACTTCCACAAAAATTCCATCAGTAAATTCTCTTTTAAATAAATTGAACTCCTCTGGAATAAATATATCTCCGAAAGCATTGTTATTTTTAAAAGATTTAGGGCTAAATAGTTCAGAACTGGAGCAAATTATTCAAAAATTATCATTTTCTCCGAATTTTAACTCGCATATTACTATGAAAACAATTCAAATAGATTCTTTAGAAATTTTTAAGAAGTTTGAAGAAAATTGTTTAAATTCCGAAAAAATTCCATCGAAATTTTTGCCTGAAAACGATAAATTAACACGAAACCAGCCAAAAAATGAAAAAAAAGAAAAATCTTCAGAAAAAGTTAAATCAAAAAGACAAAATGTCTTGGTTTCTGTTCCAAAAATTGATTTAGGAGATGATAAAGTTTTAGAAACAGATAACGCTGAATCTGAAGATATTAAAGAATTTCCAGAACTAAAAGAAAATCCTGTTGAAAAAGTAAATGATGGAAATAAACAGGAAAATATAAACAATCATAGAAAAGGGGTATGGGAACCACTTAAATTAAGGAGAAGCACTTCCACTTTTAAAGCTATTGCTTCAGACTATGATGCAGAAATTAAAATATTGAGGGATCCAACGAAATATTTATTTACAGAAGGTAAAATTGAAGAATTTTTAGCCGTTCAAAAAGATAAATTCAACCAATTGAGTAAAATCCTAAAAAAAAGACCTGAAGCTTCAGGATTACTTGAAATTAACATGATTAATAGATTGAACAACTCTGTAAACGTAAAATTCATTGGTATGGTCGTAAAAAAACGACAGACTTTTAAAAAAAAATATTTAATTGAATTTGAAGACCCTACAGGGACTTGCATGACCCTGGTCAGACAGGAATCAAAAAATTGTTATGATTTGATTCAAAAATTACTTCCAGATCATGTAGTTATTGTAGATGGATATCTAAATGTCAATCAAAACACAAATTCAAAAATTGTTTTAGTCAATGATATTATCTTTCCAGACACCCCTAAAGAGCATAAAATAAATTATCCCGATGAGGATTTGGCAATATGTTTAATTTCAGACACACATTTTGGAAGCAAGGATTGGCTTGAAAAAGTATGGTATAGGTTTGTTAATTACCTTAATTGTAGAGAGGGTAATGATAAACAAATTAAACAAGCTGGAAAAATAAAGTATTTGTGCATAACCGGAGACATTGTTGATGGTATTGGTGTATATCCTAATCAAGATAAAAGATTACTAATTACAGATATCTACAAACAATATGAAGCAACTGCAAAATTTCTTTCAGAAATACCTGATTACATTAAAATTATCATTTCTCCTGGAGATCATGATGGTGTACGAAAAGCTGTCCCTTCACCTGCTATTCCCAAGTATTTAGCTAAAGGCTTATATGATTTAGATATAGAGATGGTAGGTTGTCCAAGTTTGGTAAGTTTGCACGGAATTAAAACTGAATTATTCCACGGTACATCCTTAATTGATATTAATATGATGATTCCAGGGCTAAATAACGATGATCCTTTTTCCTCAATGAAAGAGATGATTCGTGCACGTCATTTAGCTCCCAGTTATGGAAGAAAAACTGAACTAGCTCCGGTAAGTAAAGATTGGTTAGTAATTGATGAAATTCCAGATATTTTGCATACCGGTCATTTACATAAAAATGGCTACGGCATGTACCATGGCATTTTACTTGTTAATTCTGGATGTTTTCAGGCACAAACTGATTTTATGAGAAGTTTGGGTATCGTTCCAGATTATGGAAAACCTACAATAGTTAATATTAAGGATAAATTAGTTCCTCAAGTTATTAATTTGGTTGGTGATTTACAATGAATTTTAGTGTTCCTGCTGAAAAGCGTCAAAGGATTTTATATTTTTGGAAGATAATTGATAGACCGTCTATTAACATTGATGAACTCTATAATTTCCTCACTTTCGAGTTATTTTTAGCTCCATTACAAGAAGTAAAAAAAATTATTGGAGAAGCTTTGGATTTAAAATTTTTAATTGAAGATTCTAAGTCAGAAGAAGTTTCGTTAAGTCAATCTCTTAAGGTTGAGTTTGAGAATTGGCAAAATAAAGGAGAAGAAAAAATTAAGAAAATAGATAACATCTTAAGTAAATCTTGGCGTTCTCCGATTAAAATAGATAAAAAAATGAAATTTGAAATAATGGAAGATGACATAATTGACCCTTCAACTAAAAAAAAGGCCAGCATCATCAGAAGTAAAGCCTTAACCATAGAAAATTTGGATTTTTCAGGAGAAATTAGGGGAAAAATTGAAGATAAGGACGAAAATGGTAAATTAACTTCCTATGATTTTGTAATTACTCCTAAAGATCGTAAAATAACCCACAATTGTCCAGAATATAATAAACTTCGTAAATTACAAAAAAAATTATGTCCCCATTTAGGACGTGTATTTATAAAATTAAATATTTCAAACCAGGATGCAACTCTAAAATTACTAGAAGATTTGGTAGAGAAAAGAGAAAAATGGGTATTTTCCTAACCTAATTTTGTGTATTTTTGCCCTTTGAAACAAGTGGTGTTATATTCAATACATTTAGGTCTGTAATCAAATAGATCATTTAGACGATGTTCATTTATTAGATATTTATTTAAATCTTCAAGTGGAATATTTAAATTTATGAGTTTTGTTCTACCATATCTTCCATTGGATTTAATTTGAGCATTGATTAAGCCTGATAAATCCAATTCTCGGATAAGTTCAGATACTCGGCGTTGTGATAATTTATTTAACCCTGGAATTTGTTTTTGCAATTCTAAATAACAACTGTAAACATCTCCAGTGATAATTGCATTCCCCGCTCTGTGTTTTTGCATTGCATATATGCTTAATAAAATAGTTTTATTTTGAAGGGGAAGACTCTCACAATATTCTTTCATTTTATCTTTTTCAATATCATCTTGGGCAAAATAAACAAAATCAGGAGTAATATTTGGGGATTGGCGCCTTTCAGCAAGTTCTCCTGCCATTCTAAGTAGATCTAATGCTTTTCTGGCATCTCCATGTTCTTTCGCTGCTAAAGCCGCACATAGTGAGATGATTTCAAGTGATAAAGCCCCTCTTTGGAATGCAGAATTCGCTCTTTGATTTAATATTTCTTTTAATTCCATGGCATTATATGCTGGGAAAACAATTTCTTCTTCTCCTAAACTACTTAAAACTCTAGGATCTAATGAATTTTTAAAATTTAAAACATTAGAGATTCCAATTATATTAACCTTTGCATGTTTTAAGCGTGAATTAATTCTAGTGAGATTATACAAAATATCATGAGATTTTTTCATTTTTTTGACTAAAATATCTATTTCATCCAAAATTATAAAGCAAACTCCATGAACAAATGTATCTAATTTTTCAATAAGTTTGTTAAAAACAACATCTATTGGCCATCCTGATATTGGTACTGGGTCATAAGGATCGATATCATTACAGATTCTGGCTAATACTCTATATGCTGTGTTTACTTCTTGACAATTTAGTGAAATCCATTTTGGTTCATGTATTTTTGAATTTCTACATTGATTATTAAGATGATCCTTAACATAATTAATAACAGCGGTTTTTCCCGTACCAGTTTTACCAAAAACAAAAATATTGGAAGGTTTTGAGTTTTTTAAGGTGCAGGCAACTATTTCTGCGATCTTTCTAATTTGATTGTCTCGATGAGGAAGTGTTCTCGGCACAAATTCTGGGCGTAATATATCTCGTTCTTCAAAAATCTTATTTGATTTTACAAAATTTTCAAAGTAATTTTCTATATCAAACATTTACATTTACACCCACAATTATAGATAAGTTATTTTTTCACTCAAAATCCTCCAATTTGAGTGAACACACACAAATCATTTTTGTCGAGATGATATTTAAATTGCATTGTTAATGGATAAGTTAATTATCTAAGGTTTAGGGGTTAATATATTTTCAAAATTCAATGGGCTTTACAAGATCTTATTTAAAATTTATGAAAAAAGTTTTTTAACTGAAGAAATCTGTTTTAAATTTTTCTAATTAAATTAATTTATCTTCGCATTTGTCACATATAAAATGAATTATTATCCCCTAATTTATTAACACGTTAATTGATTAGTTAGACTGTTTTTCCTCAATAATATTATCATTAATTGATTTTTCTCTTGATCTGGGGGCTTTAGTAAATAGTATAATGCAAACTATGCATACAATAAGTATCCCATAAAATGCACCTCCTAAAACATATACAATTGCAGCAATCTCTACTAAGTCACTCCCTATCATGAATAAGATCTCTCCACCTATCCATACTAAATACGCTAATGATAATGGTATAAGTTTCAAGAGAAAATTTACAAATCCTAATCCTGATTTCATTTTCTTTATAATTTTTTTTGAAGATCCTAATTCCTTTAGTCTTTTCATTTCTCTATAAAAAGCCATTAGCCATACAATATAAGCCGTTATTCCCGCTCCAATCAAAGTCACAAAAGCTTCAACAAATCTGAATGGATCTGTATCTGGAATCCCTGTGGACAAAATTAATCGAATAAGTATAATGAATACGTTGATTAAAAAAAGATAGAGGATCAGCAATATCATTCCAATTAAGAATTTAAAAGCTTCTTTGAGAGTTCCAGCTTTTGCAGATTCACCTATCTTTTGATTAATTCTATTCATTAATGAGAAATGATGTCGTAGTAACGGAATTTGTTTTAACCAGTGCATTTTTTTTTCATCTAAATTTAATGCTACAGCTAAAATCCCAAAAACAAATAAAATGGAGTAAGATATTTCAATCGGAATTTTTATGAAATAACCGACAACTAATCCAATTCCGAGCAAAATTACATAGGAAACAATTGAAAATATTCGATAGGCTGTTGATTTTTTTTCCTTTTTGCTATCTTTTTCATCTTTAATTTTTTCTTCTTCTCCTTCTTCCTTTTTTTTCCCAAACATAATATTTTATTATCACCAAAGTTTTTCAAACCTATTTTTTATGTTAAAACTATTCTCATTTGAAAAAAATATATAATGAATTATTACAAACTAAAATTACAAACTGATTACAAACAAAGATAATAGAATAAAAATGACAAAACTCAGATTTGATGCTATTTTGGAAGATTTTCTTGCAATACCTAAAGCACTTCTAAGATGCCTTCGCTATTATCTTGCAGATGGAGGAGATGTTCTTAAAAAATTACAACAACATATTGAATCTAAAGGTTATAAAAAAATCATCTTTGTTGGGCACACTTATAATTATTTCGCTTCTCTTATCCCATACTATTATATAACAAAAAAACTAAATCCAAGTAAATTTTATAGTGCTAATTTTGAAGTGGCGGATTTCTTACATCATTTCCACCCTAATAAATATTGTAACGATGTTTTATTTGTTTTTATCTCTGAATCTGGAGAATCCATACAAATTAAGCAATCTATTGAGAAGTTGAAACAAAAAAATATTAGCTCTGAACAGATATGTGGCGTATCAAATAACTCCGAATCATTTCTTGCAAAAAACAGCCATTTTCATTTTCCTATGATGTCGGGTTCCCAACAAGTAATCGGTTCAATTTCATATATTACAACTATTCTTATCCTATATATTATTGCTCGTGTTTTTATGAAAGAGGATCCTATATCCTCAAAAGTAGAAGAAGAGATAAGAAATCTAATTTTTGAAACAAAATTTTATTGCACAGATTGGGCATTTCACTTAAAATCAATTAACGATTTTTTGGGTGTTGATTATAATAATTTATATTTCATATCAAAAGGTGCAAGCCTTTCTACCGCTTACCAAGGTGCATTAAATTCTAAATCATATGTTCGACTTTTTGGTCAGGGTTTTAATATCGGATTATTTTTACATGGACCTTTTCAACTAGTTGATGATTCTTTTCGATGCATTCTGGTAATCGGCGATAATACCAGCATTGAAGATACTGTCCGTTTAATTGAACTTATTACTAAAAAAATGGGTTCTGGAAAAGTAGTATTAATAAATAATAGTAGAGAATTATCATCTTTAGGTCGTGCAAATCCTAATGTATGGGTTTTTGAACATACAACAACCAATTCGTTTTTAGCACCCATATTTGAAATATTTGTTATTCAATTTCTATTATTAGACCAAGCATTACGCAGGGGGGTTATCGAATAATGAATGGAAAGGATAAAAAGGATAAGATAGATAAAAATAATAGTAAAGATAAAACGATTTGGCCTTTTTATTACGAGGACATTCGTGAAGAATTCCTATCCTTACCAGAATCTCTTGAAAAATGCATTGATAACTATTTTTTCAAAGAAGGAAAGGAACTTATCCATCATATTCAAGAAGTTCTACCAAAATTGCAGTTCTCTCATGTTGTTTTTATTGGAAATACATTCAATTTCTTCGCTTCAGCGATTCCAAAACATGTTTTAATGACTGAAAAAGAAGGTGTGCCATTTACTTGGGAAAGCATTGAAGTAACTGAATTTTATGATTATTTTCTTCCAAAAGAACGTAATGAAAGCACTCTTTATATTTTTATTTCCAAATCTGGTAAGTCTCGTTTATTGAAAAATGCAATTGAGCAATTGCACATTCTCAACATAGATCCCAATCTCATTTGGTTAGTTACAAATAATGTAAAATCGCCAATTTCTCCTTTTTGTGGTAATATATTTCCAATACATGTCGATTCTGAAATAGTTTTATCGTCAAAATCTTTTCCACACACAATTATTGTTCTGTATTTCATTTCACAGATTTTACTTGGAAAAGATCCAATTTCTGATGAGAATCATTCCAAAATTATGAATTTTATATCAGAATTAAAAGATTATAGGATAATTGAACCGACACAAACACAGGTTTTGGTTGATTTCTTAGGTCAAGATTTTAAAATTGTATATGTAATTTCTCGAGATCCCATAAGTGAAGCTTCATCCAAATTACTAGCTCTTAATGCCAATAGCTTTATAGGCGCAATGTGTGAAGGTATTTCTTTAGGCCTCTTTTTTCACGGACCTTTTCAAATATTTGAGAGAAAACAAATTAATACTCAAATAAAATGCATTATGATTGGAGCTTATGAAAAAGATGAAACTGAAAAAGAAACACTTCCCCGCTTAATGGAGTTAATCCGCCAACGTGCAGGTAGTATGGCTTTAATTAGCAATAATAAACAATTAATGAAGAAATTTCAAGATGAATCTAAGATTATAGTAGTCAATTTTGAATCATATTTTACCCCACTAGCACCAATATTTCATTCTTTTATATTCTCTTCAGTTTTACTAAGAATATCTCTAAATAAGGGGCTAATTCGTTCACATAAAAATAAATGAAAAAAAACAGAGATTGTTGTAAGGTTGATTTTAATGGACTATCAAACAGGCTATTTTTTGGACGGCAAATATCCGTATCTCAAATTCGGTTCCGGAGAAAAAAAATTGGTAATATTTCCCCCTAGCCGAGATCTCATGTGCAGTCTGGCGCTTAATCCAGAAAAACAGGTAAAAATCTACCGACAAATGCTCCCCAAGGATTATAATCGCGAGGTCTTTATTTTGGGGTATGATGTGAATATTTCAGCGGACCGATGGTGCAGGGAGATTGCTGCCGATTTTGCATCATTTATTGATAAAGAGGTTGGGCCTGCTATCATTGTGGGCATTTCCTACGGGGGTGCGGTTGCTATTCCGTTCGCAGATCAAAATCCCGAATTGACCGAAAAACTGTTATTGCTCGTCTCGGCTTATGGACTGTCAAATAATGGTGTGATTTTGTGCAGAAATCTCATTGATATTGCCAAGAGAAAGGGATTAAGGCGGGTACAGCTGGAAATTGACAATCTAATATTGAATCGCTGGATTCGAGTTTTAATTAAGGTAACTCACTTTGTGGAATGGGATATAAAGAAAAAGAGAACCAACTCCCCCGAGACGTTCATCAATGCCTACACCCATATTGCAAATTACCCCATAGGCTTGAAACCTCACCTCTCAGGGATCACTGCACCAACATTAATTATTGGAGGAGACCAAGATCAATTTTTTTCCATTTCCCGGTTTGAAGAGACCGCCAAGCTCATTCCGAATTCGAAACTTGTATTTATCGAAGATGCGGGGCACCCCGCACCTTTAGAACAACCAAAACTAGTGAAAAAAGAAGTGCTCAAATTTCTCGGACTTTCGTGAGAAATTACATGGTTTGTCTGCATTGGTTGCAGAAGGTTGCCCCTGGGCATCAGAGCAGTAATTGCTACCGTCCACTAATGCGAATTTCTACTCTAACTTAACCCTTCTTCTTTCTTATAAACTTCAAGAGCTAATTTCATAAATGCATCCTGAATTCCCTTACCCGTTTTTGCAGAACATTCTACATATCCAATGAACCCACGCTCTTCAGCATACTTCTTCGCATCTTCAAACTTTACTCGCCGTTCTAAATCGAGTTTATTGCCCACAAGCAATACTGGAACTTTACGCCCAACGTTCTCATCAAGATCCTCCACCCATTTGTCAAGATTCGTGAATGAAACAGGGTTGTTTATATCAAAACAAAGCAAAGCACCTTTTGCATCTCGATAATACATCCCGCGAATTTTATCATAGTGCTGTTGGCCAG
>JAUWPK010000268.1 GCA_030611625.1 Promethearchaeum sp.
TTAGGTGGTGGAAGATCTTATGGAGCGATATATTTAAAATCATACAATAAAAATAAAATAATTATTGATTGCTCGAGAGTTGCTCCAAAATTTGAAATAGAAGGTGCATTCTATTTCGCACTTGGCGTTCAATCCGAATAATTTAAAACAACTTAAAATCTGATAATGTTATGGATAGTAAAAAGAAGCATATTTTAAAGTACAAATTGAAATTGATTGTAAATCAGCACAGAATAGGTACTAAACCATATATATTGAATACTTTAGGAAATCTTTGTGAAGGATTTCTATCCGAACTAGAAGATGTTCCAAAAAATGAGAAAATCAGTTTTTTGATCGTTCCTAATTTAAAAGAAGATGAAAGAGTGAAAATTTTTAGTCCTTCTAAAACAGTTCCAATCAAAGCTTTTGTTCAGGAATTAATCATTAAAACCCTTTTGGGATTTATTTCAACTTTACAGGGCATTCCGGAAGATTTAGAGAATTCAGAAATCGAAATAATAATTGATGCTAAATGAAAAAACCAATGCCAGAACCTAATTCTTCAGATTTAAAGAGATATTTATTAAAAATATGGTATATCGGTAGTAATTTTTCTGGTTCTCAAAGACAACCTGGTAAAAGAACTGTAGAAGGCGAATTACTTAAAGCTTTGAATAAAGCAAAATATATTTCGGATGCTCAAGCATCCAATTTTAAAGCAGCTGCACGTACGGATGCAGGAGTTCATGCCAAAGAAGCTATTTTTTGTTTTAATTCTGAAGAAATTATATATATTCAAAGTATAGAATCCTTTTTACCTAACGATGTAGGTGTTATTGGGTATCATGAGGTTAATTTAGATTTCCATCCTCGCTGGGAAGTTGAAATGAAAGAATATAAATGTGTTTATGTTTTAAGGGAAGACGAAAACCCATCAATGAAATTAATGAAGAAAGCTTTATCATTATATGAAGGAGATCATGATTTTCGATTATTTTCAAAAACAGATTATTCTAAAAAAAATAAATTGACTAAACTTACAGTAAATAGAGCGAGTGTGACTAATTTTGATGATGATACTCGTATTTTAGTCTTTTCATTTCAAAGTAAATCTTTCTTATGGCAACAAATTAGAAGAACTATATCTTTCATATTAAAAATTGGAAAAGGTGAAGCAATTCTTGATGATCTGAAGAAAAAGCTTGATCCTTTATTTTTCAATGATCCGTCAATAAGAAGAGATAAGCCAATTGAACCAGGAGGTTTAATTCTTTGGAGGATGAAATTTCCAGGAAACTATAAATTCAATTTTGAGAAGAAAAGTTTTGAAAAAAAACATGAATTCATAAAAGAGATTGAAAGAAAATTAAATCAACAGAGAAAATCATTTCTATTATTCATTAAAGAAAATTTTAACGATGAAACATGAATAAAAATTTAACAGACATTATACTTGGAACACCATTTTTGGACGATTTACCCGAATCTGCTAGAAGAGCATATAATATTATTTCCAACTCAAGCGTTCCAACTCAAAATCTTGAGGAAATTGCCACATATATTTGGAACCGGATAAATAAGGTAAAAATTATTTCAATTTTTACAGGTTTTTACTGTAAAAGTGGTTTTGAAACTGACGGTCCAGTTGGAGCATTGATTTTGGCAGAATTTTTCCTAAAAAACAAGATTCCAGTTCAAATATGTTGTGAAAAAGAACTCTTAAAAATCATGAAATCAATCATAATTGAACTATCATTGTCCAATTCACCATTAATTACTCCTTTTGAGAATATTAATAATCTAAAGGACTCAATGGTATTCACAATTGAAAGACCTGGTGAGAATATAAAAAAAATTTGTCATACCATGGATGGATTCAAAATTTCTCATTCAATCCTCCCAATCGAATCAGAAATAAATAAAAATCTACCAATTGCATGGATAGCTATTGGTGATGGAGGAAATGAATTAGGAACTGGTTATTACCGAAAAACTATAGAAAAACTAATACCATATGGAAAAAATTGTAATTGTGGATGTGAAGGAGGGATCACAGCCTATAAAGAAGCAAATCGTTGTATTTTATCAGTAACCTCAAACTTTGGAGCAATTTTACTTTCTTTAGAATTAGCCAAACAAAAAAAAATCAAATGGAGCGTTCCTGCAGATAAGGTAACGCAAATTATAAGGCACCTTAATAAACATGGGATTAAAGATGGGGTGACAGGAAAAAAAGGTACCGTAGATGGGATTTCTATTGATTTAAGGAAAAAAATGTATGATCTGGTGAATAGCTTATTTTGAATCCATAATTGCCATTTTACCAATTAAAGCATTTAACTGAATCTCCTCGGTCGCGCCTTGAGATAATCGATATTCAAACTCTGCCAATATTTTTATAATATCCATCTTAGTTCGCTCATCTACATCCAAATTAAATGTCTCTTGATGCATTTGTCTGACAATATTACGGCCAGATAACCCGTATAAATTGAAAAAATCATCCAACTTTCTTTTTGCAACCATAAACTGTTGAGCCAACGCAGCCTTCATTAAAATTCTTATTTCCTGGGGATTAATTTTTCCTGTTATTTGATAAACAATTTCTTCGGTAACAACATCGCCAATTGATGAGCATGCTTGTAAATAATTAATAGCCCTCCTAAGATCGCCATTAGAAACATAGATTAGCGCATCCTTACCATCTGGTCGAATTTGCAAACCCTCTTTTTTTACAACAAGATTAATCCTACCAATTATTTCTTGCTCTGAAAGAGGTGAAAAACGAAACATCGAAGTTCTCGATTGAATCGGAAGGATTATCTTATTTGAATAATTACAAATCAAGATGAATCTGCAATTAGTGGTATATTTTTCCATTGTTCTACGCAATGCTTGTTGTGCCGCTGCAGTGGTACTATCAGCTTCATCCAAAATTAAAATTTTAAATGGAACGCCTTCAGGTGGTTTAGATTTTGCAAAATCTTTAACATCGGTTCGAATCACATCAATTCCACGAGCATCACTTGCATTTAGCTCTAAATAGCTGATATTTCGTTTCATTTTACCCTTAAACATATCTCGGATTAAAGCAAGTGCACATGTTGTTTTGCCAGTCCCAGCAGGACCTGCAAACATCAAATGCGGCATAGAACTATCATTTACAAATACTTTTAACCTTTTTAATATCTCAGTTTGGCCCACAACATCATTAAGATGTCGAGGGCGATACTTTTCGACCCAGGGTTGCTGATTTTGATTCGACATAACTCACATTAAATAATTGTAATTTAAATAAAAATATCATTGTTAAAGCGATTTTTTAGAATGTTAGAATTTAATTAAAAAAGGTTAACTAAATCCGTAAAGAGCTGTTGAACTTTTGGATATCTTTGTTTTATATATTGATTTTGTTTGGAAAGTGCAATTGATGTTACCTTGTTAAATGCTGCTTGAGTTGATAATAATCTGATTTCAATGTATTTTTTATGAAGATGAATTTTTGCTTTCGGATCATCACTCATTGGTTTAATGACTTCATTCAAACTTAATAGAATATCAAGAATTTCCACATCTTTACGTGCGGGTTCATATGATTTTTCAATAAATTGCTTTAATCTTTGAAGTATAATAGAATAAAATTCGAAATAGGATTTAACTTCTTTGAATTCTATTCTAAATTTTGAACGTTTGAAGAGAGTAGCTATCATTTGCCAGTAAAAAGGATATTTTAATGCATATGGATATAAAAGCTGGTTTATTTTCAGAGACAAAAGACCATTTTGCTGTTTCTTGTTTAACTTATTTTGACGCAATTTAATAAGATCTTCCTTAATCTCTGGTGTTTCTTTTTCTGGATCGAACGAATTGATATCGATTTTTGGAAAAAACTTAACTATCGAACGTGTCATATCTTTCTGGGGAAAAGACTGACAAGGAACGACAGGAACACCTTGCTCATTATGGAAATATGTTAGTAACTGGGGACATGGAATAAGAAAGCCATATTTTTTAGTTCCGTAAATAAATGGAACACGGAGCTGCCTTTTATTAAAATAGTCTTGCATGATAAAAACGCAACGATTTTTTTTCAAATGGTGATCTATTTCGCTTCTTAAAATCTCAAAGTTTCCCGTAACAGGAATAAACAAATTATCGCATCTTTCCAACCATGGTTGAAACAAAAATTCGTTTTCTTTTGAAGCAATAATAACAACTCCGTTCTTTTGAATTTTATTATCGATATTAACTTTTGTATGAACAAGAGCTGAAACTGGATGATAAATTTCCCCCATATGAATAAATGGAATTAAAACTCCTTTCTTTTCTTGAAGAGCCTCTTCAATTTCATTAAAATTTTTCATTTTTACATAATGATTAATACGTTGGAAAGTATGATTTGGCGTAAAAAAAGTTACGTCCAGAAACAAATCTCCCATGTAAGAAATAAGTTGCAATGCCCAGCGTTTTATATTTACTTTTTGAAGGAATTCTTCAGAATATAGAAATTTCCAAGCTTTTTCCAATAACGGCAATGCTTTATTCAAAATAAAAGGTCCAATAATAATTGACACTAAACGAAATGGGAAAAACGATTTATTAGAAAATCGATGGTATATACCAGATGTTTGAACGTAATGTGCAAAACGGAAAAGAGGATTATAGTCGATAAAGTTTTTGTACATTTTCATGTTTGTTTTTTTATCTATAACCCTAGATTTATTCTCAACTACCAATTTTACTCCCCTCTAAAATAATCCTTCTCAAATATTTTTTTTTAATCAATAAATATATAAAAATCCTATGGTTACAAAAATATTGGGTATGGTGAGTTTGCCAAATCTATATAGATTTTTGAGTCTATTAATTGTAAACATCGTGATAAATGAGGACAGATTTCAAAAAATAAAAAACCATAAAAAAATAGCTTGAAAAATACGAGTTTAATCTTTTACGAGAAATCCTCGCGCAATTTCAATCATTCCGATATTTAGGCATACTTGACCCACTATTTCTAGGATTATACCAATATCTCCAGATATTAAATTACCAACTAAGAATAAAACAATCCCCACAATAATAAATATCATTCCGATCGAAAACAATTTCAACTGCTTCTTGACTTTTTCAGCTTCAGCTTGCTTAACCAAATTAATAAACTTAAATAACACATAGAATACGATTGCTAACCGATATATTGTAACAAAAGCTAATAAGATGTAATCCGTATGGGTATTTACCTC
>JAUWPK010000299.1 GCA_030611625.1 Promethearchaeum sp.
GATTTTATTCTCAAAGACATCACAATAGGTGATGAAAAATTTACAGTATTTCGAGATATTTCTGCTCAACGGAAAGCCGAAATTAATTTTCAAGAAATTGTAGAAAATTCTCGAGATATGATATTTAGTATTGATACAAATGCGATCATTCAGAAGATAAATCCGGCTGTTACAGAGATCTTGGGATATTCTGAAGACGAATTAATAAACCATTCACCATACGAATTCATTCTTCCTGAGTTTCATACTATTGCAAAGTCTGAAGCTCCTGTTAAACAAGTTGGATCATATGAAAATGTTTTACAAGAGATAGATGTGCGAAAAAAGAATGGTGAAATCTTAACTATAGAATACTCCACCCAGGATATTATTCGTGATGGAAATGTTATTGGGTTTTATTCTATTTGCAGGGATATTAGCAATCGAAAAAAGATGGATGAAGAACGTTTCCGCCAACAGAAAATTGAGTCAATTGGATTACTCGCTGGAGGTTTAGCCCATGATTTTAATAATATTCTTGTTTCAATAATGGGTAATATAAATTTATTACAAATGGAAGAAAAAGCATTATCAAAAGATCAGCAAGATATGTTGACAGATTTAGAACATGCGGCAATGAGAGCTCGTGATTTAACAAAACAACTACTCACTTTTTCAAAAGGTGGAACACCTATCAAAAAACCAGAATCAATCGAGGAAGTTGTCAGAGATTCTGCAAATTTTATATTGCATGGTTCAAAAAGCAAGTGTATATTTAATTTTGAATCAAATTTACCACCAGTTGATATTGATGCTGGACAAATTAATCAAGTTTTAAATAATCTACTCATTAATGCTAGTCAAGCAATGCCTGATGGTGGTATTATTGATATAAGAACTTTCTGTGAGGAAATCAAAAGTGACTCAATAAAACCATTAGTGCCTGGACGATACGTTAAATTGATTATAGCCGATGAAGGTGTAGGAATTCCTAAATCTAAACAGCAAAAGATTTTTGAACCTTATTTTACCACAAAATCAACAGGTACAGGTCTCGGATTAACTACAAGTTATTCTATTTTAAAAAATCATAGGGGATACATTACATTCTCTTCCAAAGAAGGTGAGGGAACAAAATTTTATATTTATCTTCCTGTATCCCAAGAAAATATGCAAAAAAACCTAGAACAAAAGAAGAAAATTACTTTTTCTCATAGTCGAGTTTTTGTTCTGGATGATGATGAAAATATCCACAAACTACTTCGTCGAGCTTTTTATCAACTAGGTTTAGATATGGTGTCTTGTTATAATGGGGCTGATATACTTAAAGACTTTCAAACCGCAGAGCAATCTGGAAAAAAAATTGACATTGTTTTTATGGATCTTACAATTCCCGGAGGAATGGGTGGAAAAGATGCAGTTAAAATTCTGAGAAAGAAATTCCCTGACCTTAAGATTATAATATTCAGTGGATATTCTAACGATCCAGTTATTGCTAATTTTAAGGATTATGGTTTTGATGGTTATCTTGAAAAGCCATTTTCAATTGAACAACTTAAAGCAATCTTAATTAAGTGGATAAAAAAATAATCGAAATCAGGGATATAATTTAAGTTTTGATTTCAAAGATATTATGCACTCCAGTCATTTAATAAAAAATCGTCAATAATTGAATTTGTTTCTTTAAAACAAAATAATTTATATAAAGTATTATAAGAAATTAATTATATACTTATAATGAGAAATAATTATTTTCAAAATTAATTTGAACTCAGAAAGAATGAAAAAAAGAACATAGCGGAGCAAGAAAGAAAAATGATGCCAAATTTTATTGCAAGAATCATGTTTAAGAACCACTCATCATCTCGACGACTGAAAGAGGAAATATCTCTTATTAATTCAGGAATAATAAAGCAAGGAAATATAATTCTTGATTTCGCTTGTGGTCCAGGTAGGTTATCATGGGAAATGGCAAAAATTGTCGGAAACACAGGAATGGTTTACGCACTTGACATACATCCGCTGGCAATTAAAAATACTCTGGATATGATAGAAAAAAATCAAATAAATAATATTAAAACTAAATTAACTTCTGATTTAAAAACTGGTCTCGAGAACCAGACAATAGATATTGTGTTCATTTTTAATGCAATCGATATGATTCGAGATAAAGCAAAGTTGATTACTGAGTTGGAAAGAGTATTAAAGCCCGATGGTAAATTAGTAATTAGAAACAAAATGAGTTTTTTCAGAAATACAAATCACTATAAACGATTATTCTCAGAGAGTAAGGTAAAATTTGTAAACAAAGAAGGAAAAACATACTACTATATCAAAGATAAGATTTAGTATGATGTTGAATCGATTATTAATCAAGATTTTAAAATGATTAGATCTTAAATTCATTTCATTATTTTTTTTCTAATTTTAGTGCAGTATTTTTGGTTATTTTTATCTGTACTCAAATAGATTTCTTTTATTACCTTTACCTTCAACCACAAATAAGACAAAAAAACAAAAAAAACCAAAAAAACATCTCTTTCAGATACTTAAGCACTTTTCAAGATAGTTTTTTCTGTAATAAAGGTCGACTTATTAAAATATAAGTCAATAAGAGGAATAAATAATTGAAAACATTGAAAAAGTGGATTTGAGTAATATTCTCGATTATTGAGAAGATCAGTATTCCAAGCGAAATGATTAATGCTATGCGAAAATTTCTTAGTCTTTGACTAACCAGCGAATTCTTATCTTCAAATTCGTTAATAGTTTTTGAAAGAAGATAAACCATTCTACCTGTTGTTAGTAATATGTAAGATGAAATTGCAGCCATTAAAACCATACTCCGTTCAGTTGCTGTTGGATTTAATTCAACATCTGTTACAGAATTTGGTATAAAGATAATAATACAGACCAAAATCGTAATTATAATAGCGAATATTTTAAATTTTCTTAATTGTTCAGATTTTGAACCTAAACAAAAGATACTCATAGATATTAAGAAAAATAAAGCCCCTAGGATAGATCCAAGGTAAGAAATTCGGAGAGAAATTTGAACAACTAGCTCACTTATGCCTAATTCATAAAAAAAACACCCAAATGGATATAAGGAATACAAAATGAAGCCAAAACTTAAATTCACATTTCCTTTATATTCAGGATTTCGTTTATATATGAAAAATGCGAGAATAAGTGCCATAAATCCAGTTAATAATTGAACGGCTAACATTGTGTAGAATTGCCACAGTTCCATGATATATATTTCGATTTTGAGTTTTTAAGCTTTTTCTTTTTCGAGAGATTTGATTACTCCATCAAGCGTCACAATTTCAAACCAACTAGAATGCAAACGAATTGGATGGTATTATATTTTATTCATTATTTTCACACAAATTTTTAAAACACCGGCATTTCTATATGGGATGCTACTGATCTTCCGTTACAAATCTCCAATTGTCCAGATTTAGATAATTTTTAAGTGACGGTAAAAAATAGGATTTGTGCTGACAAAAATCCCTGATAAATCTAAGTTTCGAAAACAATTAATTTTTCTAATTGTGTAAAATTCATTTTGCAGAAAAAGTTATGATTCAATCCATTTATTAAACTCTTGGATAAATTTTCTTGCTTTTTCAAGTTCACTTTCAATAATGGGTCCTTCTACATCTTGAACGCGTGCAGTTAGCATTTGTGGATACGTCTTCACTATTCTATTTGATTTTTTCAATTTTTTCAAAAATCGTTTGTAATACCCCTGAACTTTGCTAGTCGATAACGCATGAGTCAAGAAAAGTGTTCCATATTGAATTTCTTTATTCACATTATCTAGTTCTTTATTTAATTGCTTTAACCATTTCTTTGATGCAGGAGCACCCATGAACATTCTAATCGCTCCCCCTAGGATAAGTACGTCGGGAGCATCAGATGCTACTGTACTTGGTGAGATTTCTTTCACATCTCCAAGCTTGATTTCCCATTTTTCAGAAAATTCCTTTTTCAATAATTCTGCTAAAGTTTTGCCATTCCCGAATTTTGTATCATATAAAATCCATAATTTCAATTCTTATTCACCTACTTATTTTTTATTAGGAGCTTTATTATTGTTTGGGGGCGCCAATCCTTGCTTTACTTTTTTTTTTTCTTTTTTCTTTTTTCCTTTTTCAGAGAATCTCTTGGGCATTGTTTTATTATGGATTACGATATTCCCAAAAAAAAGTAATACGATCCAAACGAGTAACATTATAATATCAAAATGTGGCGCAAAAAAACTGCTTTCTTCTACGCAAAATCTCAATAAATCCGTTAAAAATGTTAATGGTGAAATAAAGGATAAGAATATCATATTAGATGGAATATTTTCAAGCGGAACAAAGATTCCTCCTAGAAACAGTAAAGGGAATTTAATTAGATTCATAAGAGTCATTACATTCGATGTCGTGTCGGTCGGAACTGCAGAAATTAATAACGCTAACATTGATCCCAATATAGCCAT
>JAUWPK010000162.1 GCA_030611625.1 Promethearchaeum sp.
ATGAGAGGATGTCTTATTTTCCATATCAATTTTTAGAGATACTGTAAAATCTTCAAATGAAAAATAACCATCATTTGTAAGATCTATAGATACTGAGATATTATTACCCTCTACTCCAAAATTTGCTTGTACCCCATTTGAATCAACTTGAAAATTGTTTTCTAAATCACTAACAATTAATATCATCGAAAACCCACCTACTAATGAAGTCATAGCCACTGATAAAGTGATAAAAGCGATTACAATTTTCATTACCAACCTTACTATTTTTTGCCAAACCATTTTCCTAACTATTAATCTGTTGAATTTAAATATATAATTATTTGATTGATAAATTTAAACCTAATTATTTGTTACAATATGTGGATATTACACTAAAAAAGAGCAAAATTGCATTATTAAAATCTTTCTTTATAATTTATTATGATTCATCTTCTAATAAATCTCCATAGAGTTCTTTAACACAAGTAGGGCAAACAGAATGGGAAAAAATCGTATCTGAATGATCTTTCATATAAACTTCAACTTCATGCCAAGAATCATCATCATCACGGATCTTTTTACATTTCGAACAAATTGGAAGAATTTTTTGAAGATTTATTAGTTCCTTTTCTGTTTCTTTTCGTTTTTCAATATTCTTAATTAAAGCATTAAGAATTACGAACATTACAATACCCGAAATTAACCAAATTAAACCAAATGAAATAATTTGAATCAAAAGATGATTTCCATCATCAGTTAAGAATGTTTTAATTTCGCTTGTTGTAAATAATATCCAACTAGGCGCCTTATTAACGGGTCCGAAATCAATCCTATTTATAATAAATTTTTGAGAGAACAAGCCATCATCTATGTATGATAAATTTCCAGAAGAAACATTATTTTCGGATAAATTTGAAGATAATTCAGGAAAATCAGTTTTAATTTGCCATTCGCTTTGATTTAAATTACTTGGTTGACCCCATATTCTATCTGGATATTCGCAATTTTTGATATAATATCCTTCAAGATCGATTATATAGAAACCTCTTTTAGGATTAGAATCAAGAATAGAATCGGAATCGGGATCTGTATCAGAATAATGACATATACTAATTAGATAGTTTAAATTTATGTTTACAATCAATATCCCTCTTCTACTGCTTTGACTATTAAAAAGAGGTGCAGCAATTCTTATCACAGGTAGATAAGGGACCTCTATTTCTCCATGTTCAATATTCAAATCTGTTTCTGAATAATAGTAATCACCTTTAGATAATTGCATTGTTTCCTGGAAATAATAGCGATCAGATTTATTTTGTAAATCTAATACGCTGAATGAATATGGACCAGTGCCGTTAGCTTTATTGTCTACTCGCACTTTTTCATATCCAGTTTCATTGATATAACGAATTTGAGCAAAATAATCGAATTGTTGTGAGTAATTCATGAATAAATATTGTAATTTCAAAATTACATTTTGATATTCGGGATCAGACTCATTTAAATCGAGAGCATGATTTAGAGGTAGAGAATTCTCTAAAAGAATTAACTGCGAATGGCTTGTATTTAATAGAAATTCAAAACTATCATGCACTTCATTTAATTTCATCTCCGAATCGAATTCCCATTTTTGAACAGTATTTTGATAATTTGCGGTTCCGAGCATATGTATTAAAACACCGCTTAAAATCATAAAAAGTAGAACGATATACGATTGTTTGATTTGGAAATTCAACTTTAATTTTTTCATCAATCTCACGCTATTTTCTAATGATTTAAGAAAGGTTCTAATCATTTAAAACAAAATTCATATTTTAAAAATGAATAACAACCTATCTCTTTTTTCTTCTTACTATTTTTATGTCTTACTTTTTTTCAGTTTTCCCTTATAATCTAAACGTGTACAAATTGACCGAATCGTTGCATTCTGTTAAAAATTTCTCGATTTCTTCAAATACAATCCCAGAATCCACTATTTTTTTTTCGGTAATTTAAAAGCCAATGGAAAATTTTCATTTAATATGAATCAAGCGAATTCATTTAATGATATCATTTTACCCGAGAGTATGAAAAAGACCTATAAATGTGATTTTTGTGAGAAAACTCTTCCTAAACGCTTTTTTGTTCATAAAAATATTGGTCAAGAAGTTCCAGAGCATAGATTCTGTTCGAGAGAATGTAAAACCAATTGGTGCTCCGATCTTTCTAAGAAAGCGTAAAAAAATTGCACTTTGGATAAATCACAGATTTTTTTCTAACTTCTCTAGTTTTTATAGTTTTTCTAATAATTTGATTATATATCATAAATGAGTAAGATTTTAGTTAATTCTTTCAATATGTTCAAATGCTGTAAGTGATCCCACTTAGATAAAAGAATAGGTAGAAGTTCTCTACATTGAATATCATACCATGTTTTTTCAGTAACATACTCTTTGATAGCATCGTTATAATGTCGAATAATCCCATAAAAAAAGCTTTTCATATATTCTGGTTCTAGGCCTAAATTTTCTTCATCTACTAAAGATTCTCCACTCGAAAAATCAAAAGTAATTATGCCTTTAGTTAAATTAACCATTGGAATATAGTATTTTAGTATTTTAAATCCTTGAGGATTCACATGATATTCATCCCATTCCATCAATTGAGGTGAATATTCATTTATTTTCCTCAATATGTGAAGATATGCTTTCTTTTTGAAATATGTACGTATTATTTTTATATATTTAATGAGAATTTGTTGGAAAATCCTAAGAATATCTAAAAGTGTTCCTATATTTCTCGATTCATCAACTAATTCCCATTCTCTTCTAAGAGATTTTAAAGTAAACTTAAAATTTTCAAAAAATTGAAGATTTGCAGCACCATCTTCCCAATATTTTAAATCAATATGATATTTAATCACAAATAAATTTAAAACAATTTTTAATTGAGATCTCATAACTTTGCTATTCTGCTCTTTGATATCTGCCGCAATAAGAAGAAGATTATGTTTTGAGGAAACTAAATACGTCCAGCGCATGTCATGCATTTCAATACTCTGAATGCCTTGTTCTTGGATTTCAATTTCCGAGAAATTATTTAACGCTGCTAACAAACCTGATACTATAATCGCACGAAAAGGAGCATTGTCAAATGAATGATAAAATAACATCGTAGAAGAATCTTTCTTTATTACCCATAAGTGCTTCATCATTTTTCGCCTACTTAAGCTTAATATTCCTTGTTTATCTATCAAACAAAAAAAACATTACTTCTACCTTTACCTCTTTTTTTATTAAAATCTAAAATCCCGAAAGTCAATGATGATTCTTCCTATCTTTGAACATATTGAAGATGTCCGCCTCCTCATTCGACCTAAAACCAGTTTTCAACTGAAGATGGAGGCCAAAGAATCGAATTACTATTAAAGAATTGAATAATCTTGATTTATTGTTATTAAGGGACGATTTAGCTCTAAAGATCAAAATGTTTTTCGACCTGTTTTTCGACTAGTTTTTCGAGCTGACGGACTAGTGTTTGTGATGAGGAATCAAGGTTAGTCGTAGACAATAAAAGCCTTTCTAATTTTTTCAATTTCAAAATTGAGTTTGGTAGAGAAGTTAATGGATTATCGCTAAGATCCAGTTTTTTTAGACTACCGAGATCAAGAATTACTTTAGGTAATGATGTAAAATTATTAGTTCTAAGCGATAAATCATTAAGTTTCTTTAGATTACTGAATGAAATAGGGAGTGAGGATAACTGATTCCTGAACAAGTTTAAGCGTTGTAGGTTACTCAGATTTCCGATTGCTTTAGGAATGTACTTTAGTTCATTGAACTGTAAGTTGAGATCTTGTAGATTTGAAAGCTTGATAGTAGTTTCAGGCAAAGAAGATAGTTTATTCCATGATAGGTCCAATGTGAGAAGATTTTGAAGGTTCAAAATCGGTTCTGGAAAAGATTCACATCGATTATTTCCTAAACATAATTCTTTAAGACTAAAAAGGGTTTTAAAAGATATTGGAAGTGATTTTAGATGATTCTTATAAAACGAAACCTTTTGAAGGTTAGAAAGGTTTCCAAATGATTCTGGAAGTTTACTCAACTCATTTTCATCGAGATATAGTTCTTGAAGCATTAAGAGGTTTCCAAATGATTCTGGAAGAATAGTTATACGATTCCAGTTACACTTAAGTTTCTTGAGTTTGGGGAGCTCTCCAAAAGTATCAGGAAGTGTTCTTAGAGAATTTTGTGATAAAACTAATTCTTGAAGACTAGATAACTTATGAAAGCTATCTGGAAGAGAGACAATCCAATTATTGCCCAAATTCAATTTATTAAGCGTTTTAAGTTCTCCAAACGTCTCGGGAAGAGATTCAATTTTATTACTATTTAAATGTAACATTTCTAGCTTGGAAAGGTTTCCAAAAGTTTCAGGTAGGTTTCTTAGGCTATTGTCCCCTAACCACAAATTTTGTAACTTCTTTAAATTGCCAAAATTCTCAGGTAGTTTTTCCAGTAAATTCCAAGACAAAAACAAATTTTCTAAGTTTCTTAGTTCATTAAATGTATCTGGTAATTTTTTAAGGTGATTATTGCTTAAAATGAGTTTTTGGAGATTTTTGAGCTTTCCGAATGAATCTGGAAGAGTTATTAACTTGTTGGACCTTAAACTTAGAAATTCTATCCCAAGCAGACCTCCAAAAGAGTTTGGGAGTGTTTTTAAGTTGTTTTTTCCTAACCAAAGTTTTTGGAGATTTGTTAATTTTATGATTGATTCAGGTAACCTTTCAAAATTATTTTGTTCTAAATCAAGTTCTATTAAATTATATAATTTTCCTATAGGAAGAGATTCTAGCTGATTATTTCCTAAATATAAATACTCTAATTTTGAAAGGTTACTAATAGAATCTGGCATTGTTATCAGTTTATTACCTCCCAAACTCAACACTTTAATCTCAGATAGAGTTAATATTTGTTCTGGGAAAGAATTTATCTCCTTTCCATATAATCCTAGTTGGGTAATTATCTTATTTTCTAATTTAAATCCGAAAGTATAAGGTCCTACGGTCTCAACTTCTGGTATTGATTCCCCGAGTTGATTCTCTAAGGATTGTAATTCTTCTGATTCATACTGAGTGTCTGTAATCATCGTGGATTTCTGCAAGGAAATTTTATTCTCTTCACCTAATAATTCATTTAAGCAAATTTGATTTGTAGTAGACAGTGATTCTGGAGATACATCACGAAAAGTTATACTGTCTGCTCTTCTGACTTTTATTTCTCCTTTAGGTGTGAGTTCTTCTATCCGCGCTCCTTCTTGAGTACCCCAAGGTCCAGGATACTGAATATCCTGATAAATACGATCATAATATGTATTATATACAGACCATTTATCGAGATCTTTTGGAGTAGAAATTTCATCAGGAAGATTTTTAGCTATGCCAACCCAATCACGCCAATTATGAGCAGAATATGGAACACCTGATGATCTATCTGTGAATGGATCCTTTTGCGACCCTTCATATAATAAATGTGCGTTAATCCATAACCATGCACCTAGGTGTGTGAACGTGATCTGTATAGTAGGGTAACTAAAGTTTGTAATCGTAAAATTATCAAGAAACTTACTATCCACTTCTAACTTGAGTTGCAACATTAGTAATTCCTTTAGAATTTCCATATCTGGTTTCATTTTGAATTATATTAAATCATTCAAGTTAAAATAATTTTCTTGATGGTGGGTTAAGAATTTATAAAGTTAGGTATCGCATATTTACAATCAGATAACAGCCTCTCGGAAGCAATTTTTGCATTAGCGTTAAAAAATAGTTTCAATAATTTAGTTTTGTTTTTGGTTTTGTTATTATCTGAGATAATAGCGTTCTTAAAACACACCAAAAAAGAATAAATGTTTTTTATATACTTTAGTTTTGGAAAAATTCTATTTTTTTTAATTGAAATTCGGGTTCCATTTTTGTAATATTTTGTAACAATATATAACAAATATTTGTGCACGATATCAAGCTTATGGGTATTGTTTATTCAATTCAGACCAAAACACACACCAATAAACTTTCGGTCGCACAATCGATTTCAATTTATAATAACAAAGGAAATCCCTTAACAATTCAATCACAGAACGATAATGACATAGAATCGACTCAACTTGAAGGAGGTTTTCTGGTTGCAATAACCACGTTTGCTGAAAAGAAAATTCAAAATTGCTGTGTTAAATTCGAAAGCGATCAAAATGGTATTTTTCTAATATTAAAATCCGTGAATTTTATTGGTGCTTTCCTATGGAACGATGATTCTGAACTTTCAATCGAAGATTCGGAAGAAATTTTAGATGAAATATTGTGCCATCTGGAATCAATTAAAGCCTATAGAGAACCTGATTTGATTCAATTTATCGTTGAACAATATTACACTAATATGTTATAAAGACTGTTTACGGAGATAATTGAAATGAAACAAAATAAGAAAGACGGTTTTTCTAATGAAAATACTAAAAAAGAAACATCTAATCCTCCGCAATCACATAAAGATACGAAGAAAGAACAAGAAGAATACAAACAACAAGGAATTAGATCTGATGAAGAGGTTCATAATTACCTATGGATTGAAACGCCCAACAATGGATACAAAAAAATCAACACCGAAGAAACAGAAGAAACAGAAGAAATAGAATATGAAAAATTTTGTGAATTTACCGACAACCTCACAGATGAACAACTCAAAGAAATTGTCAAAATTTTAGAAATTCCAGAAAATTACGAAGTGATAACCCCCGACATAGAAATTTTTCTATATCTAACAATCTCCCCTGATACTAAAGGATCATCCCCAAAACCCGCTTCATTTGTTGCTAATCTAACTTATGATCCAAAAAGCCGAACCTTTGAACATCATATTATCAATAGTTTTAATAAGGAGTGGTGTGAATCCAGAAAAGCATATTGGGAAGATTACCACTTTATTTTACCATTAAACGATGTTGTTGAAATTTACAGCCGAAAGGGCGGAAAAAGCAAGAAAAAAGCGCGTTATTATTCTGTTTGTTTTAAAGATGAAGACTTAAGGGGGATTAAACGAATCTCCAAACGAAAAGCCTACAAGATGGCAATTATTCGAGCGGATATCGTTAGGATTCTAAGTTATTAAATTTCCATATTTTTTTAATATTAGATGTAGACTAAAAGAAAATAATATTTGTAATTCATCCAAAACAATCAAAAAGGACAATCAAGATAATCAATTTATCATTTATGATAAAATATAGGTATTTAAAAATAAATATGACATATTAAATCCGATATAGAATTTCCATTTTTTTTATTCGATATTAAATAAAATCCCAAAGAGATGAAAATCAAAAAGGGCTATTCGTTAATAATCTCGAAGATCATCTTATCTATAATAGCTTTCTTGGTTTCCCGCTTATCATAATACCAACCGAGAATGTTATCAGGTGTGATCACAACCATAACACCCGTGGTCAGATAATTAAGAATCTTCAAATCAACTTCGTGTAACTCTTCTTTACCGTTTGGATGAGTGTGAAACTGATAGATGATGTCTATGTTCCGTTCTTCCTTTATCTTGCGCATGTAATAGAGTTTATGTTTTTTCATTCTCATCCATGATTTCGGTCGAACGTGTGCATCCGAGGGATCCTTAGTAACATCATAACCGTTTATGATAGCGAAGTTGTTCTTGCGATCTGCGAACATCCAGCCTGCAACGATTCTATTTTTGTCTTTATGCCCATCTTTAGCGAGTTGCGTTAGTTCCACGAAAATTGCTTCCGGAATCAAATATCGAAAATCTATACTGGCCATGTTTTTTATCTCCATTGATTATTAAAAACGCATTTGTTTTGAATATTTCGAAATTTACTAAGTGTGTGATTTTATGTGAAAATAAATTAAATAATGAAAACGTGAAAAAATAATAAAAAAAATATAAAAAA
>JAUWPK010000079.1 GCA_030611625.1 Promethearchaeum sp.
GAATTAACGTTATGATTTAGGAGAAAATCTTTTAGGAAATCTTCAGCAGTAGTTCTACATTGTTCGAGAACCTTATTGAATTTCTTTTCAAACATGAATTTCCTAATTTCATCAAAATCTTCAATAACTTTGGTCATCTTATTTTGAACGAGTGTTGAAAGGACTTTATTTTCTTCTTCTTTCTCGATTGTATCATCATTAAACCAAAATTTACCATCATCAAGCAATCCAACGATTTTCTCACCATAAAACATATCCAATATTGAATTTAGTTTAGAGCGGAAAGATTCAGGAGTATATATCTCAATTTCATCCGTTAATCCAAATCTTGAAAGATCATTGTCATTTTCAAATTGAATTAATAAAGAGTGAAATAATTGGAATATGAAGGTAATGGCTTTGAAATTTGTCCCTAATTTTATTCTTTTTTGTTCTAAATGCTCAGGAATATGTTCTAATATAGAGATAATTGACTTAGTAATTGAAAAAGATATATCAAATGAATTTCTTTGATGCGGTGCAAATGGTTCTAAACCAAATGGTTTCTTTTTGGTTAAATCTTTTATTGGAAAAACGTATTCAAAACCATATTCAGAAATAAGATCTAAAATATTTCTCCAAAATCTCATCATCCGGTATTGATTATCTAAGTAATCTTGTTTAGATCTCCTAAGGGATACTATTGGAAATCTGAAAAGTAAATCCCTTAATAGTATAATTGCTCGCTGGGTTTCTTGCTGATCATATTCAATCTTCATAAATATAAGAATAATGAAACAAAATAAATAATTTTTGGAAGAATGTAATCAAAATTTCAACAATAAAATTCTTAACAATTATTCTCGGATTTCCCAAATTAACAAATATATCTGTCTTAGCTAAACGTTGAATATATTCAAAATTCTCTTTTCCATGATTTACCAAAAATCTCAACCCTAATTTTTTTAATTTTTCAATTTGTAAATTTATTTTTTCCATATCTTCCAATATTTTTTCATCATTTTCCTGTATCATTTCATTTTCACCATGCAAAAATCATATTTGCATTACAATAGAAATAATTATCTGAATTCCGAATTCGAGTAATAATGATAAGAGAAATAATACGTGTATTATTTTAATTGAGTTGTTTTGATTTTTGAATACATGGAAAAGAGTAAATTTGAGTTGTTCTGATAAATAAGAAAAAAAACTTAAGATAATGAAGGGAATGGATTTTGAGGGTTCAAAACTGAATAAACTAAATTTTCAAGAACTTTTTGGTCGTAACAATTTTCTCTTATTTGTAATTCAATTTTCGTCCTAATTTCAACTAATCTAGCTTGTTCACCTATCGAAAATTGAGGATCTGTAATTAATTGGTTAATCTTTGATAATAAATTTTTATTTCTCTTATAGTTCTTGGATTTTTTGATCTTAGGATTTTTAATTTTAGCAGGTGATCTAACTTTATTCTCACTTTTATCCCCGATTAAACTATTTTTTAACATTTTAAACCCAGATCCAAAGGATAAAGCATATTCCTTATCATTATTTCGACTATAACACTCGTCACTGACATATTCGGGCGTTAAACGATTCCTATTGTAATCTAAACGTGTTTTTTTTGCCATTATTTCTTGCCCTCGACCTCGTCATTAGATTTGTGGTTTGGATCGCTTTCCAAATAGTATTTTTGTCCCATTTTACTAATATGATATAAGCCAATATCAATTCTATCAATATAACCTAATTCGCGTAGCTTTTTTATTGATGAATAAATATTCTGCCGATTTATATCAGGGTAATTAATTTTTATTTCAGGGTTAGATGTGAGGTATTTGATAATCATATTTGATGTTAAATTGTTTTTAGATTCATATAGATATTCTAAAATTGCAAATCTAATCGGAATTGCGAATTTAATATAGATTCTCCCATATCTCTCAAAAATATCATGTCTTTCTTTACTTATTTCATATTCCTCAGCAATAAATTTTTTCTGAGCAATCATTTCTTCCTCTCGTTTTTGATATTCTCTAATTTCATATACTAATTCGTCTTTATCAGACATAGTTTCCTCAATATTTGCTAATTGAGATTCTGTTTCAATTTCTGCATTAGTTTTTGCATTTTTCAAGGCGTTTATTTTAGTTTTTAATTCCTGTATTCGCGTTTTTTTATGCTCAAATTCGGTAAAAAATTTAAATAATTTTGGAAAAATTTCACTCAATTGTGAATAATATGAATTTTTTTTTTCTTTTGATTTATAAACATTGAGATATTTATTGAGTTTTTTTAAATCATTTTCGGCAGTAGTTACAATTTGAGTAATTTTGTAACTCGGTTCATTATTTTCATTAGATTGTGACATTTTAATCTAATAAACTTAAGAGAGCATGACTATTTAAATAGTATGTATTTAGTATATACTATTATAAATGATCCATACTATTTTTTTGATTAAAAAATACTTTTTTTTCTTATAATCTAACGCTTTTTATGATGAATAGCATAGTTATAATCATAAAAAATCATAAAAAAATGAGTAAGTCGGTTTAAACCACCAAAAACTTGATATTTTTGTTTTTTTCATACATGCAATACTTATTTCAGTGTGTTTCTAAGTGGGTTATACTTGTTTTTTCATGAATAGAATGAATCATTATCTCAATTCTAACAACTTTCATAACTCACAATCTTAGTTTAATCAGTCATTAAGTCCAGAGAAATTCGCTTATTTTATGTTAGTGTGAATTAAATTGAGTATCTTTACTCACAAGATTATGTTTGCAGGTTTTTAATACTCAAAAATGAATATTAAAATATTGTTTATGGGTAGAAAAAAAATTAATCCTCGAAAAAAACGGAAAGAACCTGTTGCTAACCCTAATCTATTAAAAAAAGGTCAAAAAAAGGCGGGATATATGGCAGGGAGTAGCACTTTTTATGGAAAGGATACTTTAGACTGATTTAATTGATTGTAAATATTATTATTTCATAAAGATTATCAGAAGGGAGTTTACAGCCCTATATTAATAGATAGAAAAAATAAAATAGAGAATTTAACCTGAAGAAATGAAAATTTCTAAAAGTGATCTTTATGGGAAAATTGGTCAGTGTTATGATGAATTTTTTAATTAGTATCCCTGTAATATATCTGAAAATCTCGGTAAGGATTGGAATGAAGACTTATAAGAAGTCAACAATTATCTTAAAGTGAATATGATAAACCAAAAAGAGTTCATTAATGTACTAATTTCATGTTTTGGAGAATCGCTTTTCGTTTCAATAATTAATAAGGAAACTTTAAGTTTCAAATCTAAAGTTAGAGAAATTTTAGATGATCTTAAGAATCCAATAGAAATTTGTCCAGAATGTCCATATAAAAGTCATGATTCTAAAAGTAAAATAAAAAAAATGGATTTTCCAAGTTGGATTGGTTCATTGAAATCAGATTCCAATAGATCAATTAGAGAGATAATGATAATAGGGAAAAGTGTTTCAGATGTTGTTAAAACTTATGTTCATACTGCTTTTAATTTACAATACGATTTTAATTCTATAGATAAAATTGAAACCCTAAATCACAATTCTAAACGTTTTTGGAAAATAATCCAATTTTTAATCGGAGAAAGATATCATAACTTCATTGAACACGTTTATGTGACTGATTTAGCGTATTGTAATACCAAGAAGCCAGATGTTATTCATTTCTGCATCAATCAACACTTATATCAAGAAATTGAGTATATTAATCCAAAATTGATATTAATTAATGGTTTTTCTACTAAAAACCTAATTCATTGGATGACTCGTCCGTTTGTTTGCATTCCTCATACTTCTCAAATAAATACAAAATATCCTTTTAATCTGGAAACAAATAAAGATCAAATTCCTATCTGGAATGAATTAAAAGAAAAAATCAACTCAATTTTAGGTACTTAAGCAAAAATTCTACATATATGGGTACTTCGGTTGAATTTGTTATGGAAGATCACACCTTATTTCATCAAATGAATCAAGAGATTAGTCAAATTCAAGAAAAATTAGAGGTTCTGAATGAATTACTCAATACTGATTAGATTTTTTCTTTTTTTTTTGTTTAATCAAAAATAATCACACGATTATTTTTATAAGAAATTAAGATCTTAATTCATATCTTAAAGAATTAAATGGAAATTTAATTTCCTTAAATATAGGAATATTTCTTTCTTTCAAACATAAACATGATAATTTATTATTTACTTGAAACATTGAAACACAATCACCTTTTTGATATTTTTCAGGATTTTCACCATATTGATTTGCAAAAGTCCCAATTTTAAATTCTTTTGGGGAAATGTTAAGACTTGAAAGAATTTCATCCACATAATCATGAAAAGCAGTAAATTCTTTTTGTAATATATCCAAAACATCTTTTTTGTCAGTATATGAAATTGGGGCATCTCTTCTTGGATTATCAGGTAAATAAGCATGAAAAACAAAATTCTCATCTAATCCATAACAATTGAGTATATTATAACGGTGTTCATCAATATTTCGATACTCACGGAATATATCTGCATGATCATCCCAATATTTATGAGTTAACTCTTGAATTAGATCTGGAAATTCCTCTAAATAATTTGTTTTTCTATATCCTTCACAATAAAACCGAAAATTATCCGTGGTCTCATTATTACCTAATATTTTCCCTAGGATTTGTAAAAAACGATCTTGAAGCATATACAATAAATGTAAAAAAGGAGATATGAAAGAAATGAATTCGCTTGTGGCTAAAGTATCAAAAGCTATTAAATTATCTTGAGGGATTGTAATTTCTTTTTTAATTTTGACAGTATTAACTAAAAATTTTATTTGGGTTTTTATGATCTTATCTAATTTTTTCATTTTATGTAAATTTCTATATAATTGAGAAGATTTAAACAGAAATTCATTAAGATATGAATTTAAATTGTTATCCCAATCCAATAATTCTTTTAATTGATTTTTATAATAATGAATAAGTTTATTTTCTTCATTTTGAGGATTAGTTTTATTTTTATTAAAAGATGGAAATTTGTTATTTAGATTTAAAACATCTTGATAAGTTCTAGTCAATTTACCTTCTTCATTATCTTGATTAATCCTATTTTTAATTTTATTATATTTTTCTTGATAAATTTTACTTAGGTAGCCATATAACCCATGAAAACGAAAAAAAAGTTTTTCTTTATTGAAATCTATGAAATTAACATACATTTTTCTAATTAAAATAAAGAATGAAAATAAGTTAACAATTTCGATTAATGAGTTAATATGATTTTAATTGAAAGGCTAGCTTATAGTGTTTTTCATTTGAATTTCACACATGGGATATAAATTCGAAGAATTTTTAGAAAAAACATATAAATCCAGAATGGACTGACGTTTGAAAACCCATAAAACTGCAATGTGGTTTTATGGGTTAATTGGTTTTGTAGACCTGTAGGTCGGTTTAACGGGCGACGTTTTGTTCAAACGTGTTTTACATAATTTATCCAAATTGGAATTCCCCTTAAAATAAGGTATGAAAGATTTTTTCCCGTTTATGAATCTTTATCTTTTAGCGAAATATCAAGATAGGAACAATTTAATGTAATTTCTCTTGGATTATTAGGAATTATGTTTCCCTGATAAGTTTTATATTGTATTTTATACAATATATCGAATTTTTCAAATATAATTGGATTTTTAAAAGATAACCTTTCTATATCTATATCATATGCTTTATATTTGATTGTCAGATCATCAATCTCAAAATCTTGGAGTATAATGTCTGAAGATTCATAGAACACTTTTAAATGAGATAAATTTAACATATTATTTAATGTATTTTGTCGAATAAAATGGATAAATGGCTCAAATTGAGAATATTTTTGCAATTTTCTCAAACTTCTTTTCCAAAATGTATCATCCTCATCAATATTTGGAGTTTGATTTGCTTTTAAATCATTTTTAACATATAAACTGTAAAGATATGGATGGCTATGGTTTTTTGTACTAAGAATATTTGGAGTAATTTCATAGAGATGTAAATAGATTTCTTCACATAGTAATGTAAATTCTTGAAGAGCTTTGGCATCAATAATCTGATGGTAATCGACCGTTTTTATAGAATCATGCTTTTTTTCATTATATCTCTTATATATTTCTTCTTTTACCAATTTTAAATTGTCTTCAGAAAGAGGAAAATCAATATTCTTACAGAAATCTATGAAATTGTCAACCTTACTGCTCAGTTTCTTATGATTCATTATTAAATGTTTTTTCGATAAATGTTCCATAGATTCCCAAAGATCTGAAAGAATATCCATAATATCCCTATGATCTTTCCGTGGAATTACTGATGCGAAAGGTAAGTTTAATTTCCCTCTTTTAAAAAGTTCAAATTCATTTAAAAAATCTTTAAAAACATAAAATTTGTCAATTATTTGGGATAATACATCTTCTAATGGGATGTATATAGGTGCAGATAATATCTCATGCCTTTTTGCATGAAAAACTAATTCTTGTTTATATGGGTTAAGATTGATGAAACGAAAAAATTTATTATCTGAATCAAATATCCAAAATTGGTTTAAATTAATTTTAAAGGAAGAAATCAAATATTCCAAGCAAATTACTGTTGGTTTCACTTTTTCCCATATTATTTTTATTAATTCTTCTGTTTCTATCTCATTTATGTTATCTTGAAAATCATCTTGAATGACCAAATAAGAGAGTAATATTGTTTTTTTTCTTATGCCAAAAGGTTTTTTTCTCCCTTGAAAATAATCAACAATACCTGCATCATTGAATGATATTTGTGCCTTGATCTCATTTATTTCATCTAAATAATCATAAGGAAATATCCAAATAGAAGGGTTATTATCACGTAATTGCATAGGAAAAGGAATTTCAATACCTTGCAAAACTATTGATATAGTAAACATAATTAAGTAGAATAATTGAAAAATAAAAAATAAATTTATTATTGTAAACTTTAATTAGTCAGGGTGATTCCCAAATCTTTATATATACTTTTGACTTTTTTTTTATTTCTAAATAAATCCAATTTTTGTATTAAATTTCAACGTATTAATTATCGCTTAAGGTGAGTTAAATGTCAGAAATATTAAATTTCAACACTATTTTGCAATGGTTTTCAAAATCTCAGCAAATCTACAATTTGGATAGCATAAAAGATTATGACTATGAATCCTTTTGGATAGAGCAATATAGAATTTCATTTATAAAAGAAGGTGATGTGGTTATTGAAATTGCTATGGATTTAAAAGATATGGCAAAAAGATTATATCAGAATGAAAATGAGCAAGAAGATTGGATAAAAGACCAAATAAAATCAACAATTCAGGTTCTTAAAACAGATCTTAAAACATTTCTCCCAATAATAAGGCGAAGTAAACGAACTAACACAATTTCAGTTTTTTTTAAGTCATGGATGGAAGAAATACTTGCTATAATTATTTTTGAAAAATAAGATTTATTTCAGGAAATATTCATATTTTTCATCATTAATTTTCTCAAAATATCTAATTTTCTTAGGAGATGTAATTTACTCAATTCTGTTTGATTTGCGGTGATTTCAGTGGTGATTGAGCTGGGAAGGATCTTGAGTTTTGCAGGTGAGGTTACAAATGATCAAAATTTGTAATGTGGTGTAATGTGAGTGCAAGGTTACAATGACATTGCAGAATTCTAAATGATCTTAATTCACAGCTAAGTTAGATAGAGAAAAATACCTAAAAAATATTGCAATGTTTGTAATGTGGATCTTTAAAGGATATATATATGATTATTATTTGGGTTATTTGAAATCACCGACAAAACATATAAAATAAAATAATCCTACATACATTTGTAAAATACCACATTACAAACATTACAACCTTGCAAACATTTTTGTATAATTTTTTTGATTAACTTTTCATTAATTAGGTTAAATTTAAATTAAGAATTTTTAATATACTAAATGATTAGATATTTAATTTTCTTCATTATTCAGACTATCTCTAAATTCTTAAAGGATATAAGGGAAAAACACTCTATTACAAAAATGATATTTTACAAGGTTGCCACATTACATCCACATTACAAAACCATGCAATTTTTGATCTTATGATCCAAAATTAAAAATTATTAAAAAAAAATTAAATGGGTATTTTACCTAAATAATGAAATCCATCGGATTTTATTTCAATTAATCCATGTAATCTTAAATTTTCCACATATTCTTTGATCTCTTTTTTATTTATGTTTTTATTAAATAAATCTTCAGTTAAATCTTCCATTTCAATTCCAGCTTTTGAATCTTCTTTTACCAACTCAACAATTCTTCTGAAAATTAGATTCTCTTGGTCAATTTCACAAAATTTCCAATATCTCTCATTTATTAATCTGAATTTATTTTGTCTTATCCCCTTTTGCAATGTTTTTTTAACAAATTCTTCATCGAAAACTTCAAAGATCTCAAAGATTTGCTCGAAAGACACACCATTCTTCATGGATTCTATTTTTTTCATAGTTTGAATAAAAATGCTCTTTTCAGAATTCTTTAGTATTTTACTATTATCACTAAATTCATCTAAATCAGTTGGTTCATCTAATGGAGATTCTATATTCCAATTTGGGAAAATTTCTCGGATAGGGAATTCAATAGACCATTTATTATCTTTTTTACCTCTTCCAATTCTATTTGGTTTTGCTTTAATTTCTCTTCCTGAAATAGATTTATCGATCAATTTTGCAATTTTTTGTAGATTTTCAAATGTATCTAATCTCTGTCTGGAAGCCCATTGATTATATTTTGTTTGAAAATTACCATCTATGAATAATTTTTCCCCATATTCATAAAATCCATATTTAGATTTATCGGTTTCTGAATCATATTTAATTGGATCATTTTCCCAATTTTCTTCAATAAACTGCAATAAATTTCTTAGTTTCTTATTTCTGGCTTCAATGTTTGCCCCTTCCATTTTTTTTAACATTTCCCAAAAATCATTATTTTTTAAATTGATAAAATCAGAGATAATTGTGCTATCTGTTAATCCATTGGATTTGAAAACCGAATCCCACATTTCAAGACCGATTAATTCCATAGCATAAATTGTGACTCTTCGGTTATCAGTAAGTTCAATTCCCTTTTCCATTATCAAAGGAACTAATTCTTTTTGTTTATTTGTAATTAGATTCACTAATTTTTCTTTGTCAGAAATATCGGTTTTATCTGAGTTTCTAATATAATCTAACCACTGATTCATAAAATATACACCTAATCGAGGGGAGTTTATTATTTTATTACATATTTTTTGAAAATCTATTAAATCATTGATTTTAGCTTTGATATTCCAATCAACAACCAAACTTCTCCCATTTTTTTTAGCGTCATCTTTATCTAACCATTCAATATCATTAGCTGTTCCAGCTATTACACAATTCGTAGGATAAAGGTTAATAGATTGGTCTTTATTTTTACGAGATCCAACAATTCTTCCTGTGCCAACTCCTTTCAAATAATTCACACATGAATCACTCAGCTTATTAATTTCTTCTACCAATAATGGAATGGTACTTGAGGATAGATAATCCATTATTCGTGAGGGACTACCTATGTTATCTCCTTGAACTGTTTCTACTCCAAATAATTCTTCGATTAATAATGAGAGAAAAGTTGTTTTTCCTGTCGCCGGTTTTCCTACAAGATATAAATCATAAAATAATTTAATCTCACTATCTTTGTATAGATTACCAAAAAGCGAAAGTGGGATATATCCAAAGGAGAGTAATTTGGGAATTTCATCAATTTTTTTATATTTTAAGAGATCATAATAGTTTTTTATGTGTTTTCCTTCCATATCCCATTTTACTTTTAAAATTCTTTCATTCCATTCAATTTGATACCCATGCTCACCAATAACTCGGTTTTCTAAACCCATTTCAACAATTGCGTTATCATTTTTATCTCTATGGATTCCACACCAATTAAAAATCTCTTTTACTTTAATATTGTTTTTTTCTTTTAATTTCAAAAGCAGAGATTTTAGCATTCTTTGAATTTTATCACGATTTGGCTGAATAACATTAACATCCTTTGCAATTAACATCTGTAGTTTACTAATTTCATCACAATAATTATTCTCCCCAATATTTATATCATAAATTGTTTTTGATAGACCTACAAAAATACCATTTAAAACCAATTGTTTCCTTGTATAAATCGCCTTTGCATTGATTTTTTGAGAGTTTTTATTTACCCAATAAATAATAACTCCGTTTTCAGTGTTATCAAAATATTGAGTTCCTAATTTACTTTTATCCTCTTTTGCATAGACATAATTTTCCTCACCGATTTTATTCATTTTATCTACATCAAAAATTGGTTTATCTCCCATAAATGCAATCTGACCGATTAATACTACAATATCATTATGTTTGAGGTTTTTATAAGGCATATTATCCGAGCAACATTTAACTACATTATCATTTGAATCTCTAATGGTGAAATAATAAGTTTCAACGAAAATTGTAGTTGATCCCCCGTTTCCATCTGGAATTTTTTGTTTTCTTAAAGTGCTTTTAGGTTCACAAATTAGCGTTCCCTTAATTGTTTGGGTTATAAACATATTTCCTTTTCTTATTACTTCTGTTAAATCTGTATTAGGAAATAATTCATTGTAAAAAGCATTAAATCGTTTACTTTCAATCCCGTTTTCCTCGCAAATATCTCTTACATGAGAAATTAGATCTAAATCCTTGAAATCTTCTATCTCAATCGAGTTTAATAACAAATGAAAATCTCCTTTATCACGTAATTCATTAGTTTTTAGACATTCTCGAATATATGTTATTGGAACTTTAATATTTGTGTGGTCCTTAACTATTGCTTGAAGCAGTCTTGTTTCAAAGTCATCT
>JAUWPK010000064.1 GCA_030611625.1 Promethearchaeum sp.
TATCGCCTATACTTACTAATCCATTACGGTAAAGAACCATTCCATGAGTCAAACCCATTGTTATTGTAAGAGCTACAAATAAAATGGGAATATATCGGGCTTGAATTTCTCCTTCCTTTATTCCCAATTTTAATAAAACTGTGGCTTTTTTTTGATATTTAACTCTTGCATTTTTTTCCTGAGCCATTCCTTTAATGACTTCAATTCCTGACAAAGATTCATTTAAAATTGCATTTAAATTTCCAAATTCTACCTGTGACTGTGTTGTTATTGGTGAAAGCTTAGCAGCATATTTTTTTAAAGAAATTCCAAAAACTATCGCAAATAAAATTGGTGTAATTAAAAATTGGTGTGGATATTTGATCAAAATCAAGACAATGGGTGTGATACTATTCATTAATGCCTCAAAAATTAATGTTAGTGCAGGACTTATTAAAAAATTAAGTTGTCGTACATCCCATGTTGATCTAGCCATTAAATCACCAATTTTTTGTGAATCGTGAAAGGAAAGGCTTTTGCCAAGAAGACTTATATAAAATTCATCGCGTGTATCCCTTTCCATACGTTGAGCAAGGGTTTCTCTTATTAAATTAGCACATAAATCAATTATTGGAACAGATGCGCCATATAATAGTACCCTCAAAGTAAGATAAACGATATCATCATCCCCATCTATAAAAGATTGAATAGTTTCCCCTATAATAGTCATAGAAATGCTATATAGTATAGAGGATATTGCAACTAAAGATAACCAACTTATAATATAATATTTATTGCTTTTATGAAAAAGATGCTTTAATATCCAGTGAGTTGGTCCTTTTATCCTTGCCTTTTCAAAAGGATCATGAGTTAAACCAAATTCCTTGTAATTGTTTACTAAAATAGCTGTGCTCATATCTATTAAATTTAGATAGTTAGAATCGTTTTTCATTTTTGCTATTATAAAACTTAATATCTTTAATTTAGGAAAGATTAAATGAATCAATGGAATTATTCCATTTTCTTAACCTAAAATCTCAACAACCGTTGTTTGATTATATTTCAAATATCCATACTTTTTCTAAAAACTGGATTAATCCTTCTGTTAAAATGGATCGCGTTGTTTTTTCAAAACTTTCAGTAGCAGAACAATTCTTGGAAAGTTTAAACAAAAATGAGAATCTGATAAAAAAAATTGGAGTCCCCTCCATTATTTGCTCTTTGGATTCAGCATATGAACTTGAGCGGATTTTACAAATACTAGGTAAACAAAAAACAATCAAATGTGAAATTTTGTGTGCAGAAACACCTGAAATGGATGAAGACCTTCAATACTTTTTACAAGATAAACTTCCTGAATTTATTCCTTTGATAAACCCTAGATTTTCTTTAGTTCACACAAATTATGAGATCGAGATTGATCTAAATACCACAATTAAAAAAAGGAGAAAAAAAACCTCAAGAAAGCCACCACTTCATTTTCAAAAATTATTGAAAAAATATAGATCTGATCTTTTTCCTTCTTTAATTGGCAACGAATATTATGGAAATCAAGTATTTCAATCAATAATGAATATTATTTTATCCCAAATTACAAATAGTGGAGAAATATCTGATTTCAATCCAATAATGCCAAGTTCTCCAATGAAATTTTATGATCTCCAAGATAAAAAAGACATAAGTTTTGAATTTCGATTCCAAAAACATCTTCCAATTAAAACATTCACGAAATGGACAGAAGGGTTTATAGATAATTTAGAAACATTAGGTGGGGGTTTTGACATGTTAAGATTATCATATCTTTATGATTCTTGGTCCACTAAACTCGATTTTAAAACTGCAGGTTCAGATAGATTTTTCTTCGGATTTAATGATTTTGAATTTGCATTCGCCCAGAAAAACTTTGAAAATATAGAAAGAACAACAAATAACCAAGTATCTACAGCTTTATACTTTCAGTTAACTCAATTTATTTCAGAGATTGATTTTAGAATTGAATTACTAAATCAGCATTTTCACGAGTTAATTTTCACAAGATAATTTTTTAAAAATTCTTATATGTATGTCAAAATTTGATAAAGTACAGAAAAAACATGAGTCAAAGCGATATCAGAAAATTTTTCGAACAAGGCAAGAATTTTTTAATCAAAGCAGAAAGAGCAATATATAAAGAAAATTACAAAAAGGCACTTAATTTCCTAATAAATGCTAAAGAAATATTTAATGAATCAAAATCGCTACTTATGTTAGCCAGAGTTAATTTTTTAGAAGGTTATATCTATGAACAGCTAAATGAAATGGAAAAAACACTAGAATCATATAAATTATCTTTAGGACACAGAAAAATTGCAGGTAACCCCCTAGTAATAGCTGAAACCGAAAAAAAGATCGCTGAAACCCTTCTAAAAATGAAAAACTACCAAGAAGCTCATGTTTATGCTCAAAGTGCTATCGACATGCTAGAAAATGAAAATCAACCATTTGCAAAAGCGGATTCATTATATACAAAAGGAACTATTTATTTTGCAGAAAAAGATTGGAAAAGCGCTATTTTCTACTATGGACTTGCTTCTGATTATTTAAAAAGTCAATATCACTGGAAATTATATTTGAAAATAAATGAGAATCTCGGTCAAGCCTATAAAAAATTGGGGAATTATATAGAATCAAATCGATCTTTCAAAAATGCTTTAAAATTGGAACATGAAAAAAAGAATCATCCTGTAATAATATCAATCTTAAAAGAAATGGCTGAAAATTACAAATTTCTCAATAATAAAAATAAAGCAGTTGAATACATCACAGATGCAATTGAAATGGATAAGAAATATCAAAAATTCAATTCAAAAATTGAATATACTTCCAACCGAATAAAACTAGCAGAAATTTTATTTTATTTTAGTGATTTTAATGAAGCAGAGAAAATTTGTGAAGAATCAATTGAATTTGCAGAAAATAATGACCAAAAATTGGATTTAATCCAAGGATTAATTCTTACTACTAAAATAATTCTTAGTGAAAATAGAAAAGATAAACAAAATGTAGAATTAATTCAAAATTACATTGACGAAGCTCGAGAAATTGCGGAATTAATTAAAAAACCAAGATATATAATCGAAATTCTAATTTTAAAAATTCGTTTATTGAAACTAATAAATAAAGAAAATGAAACCCTTGAAATTTTAAGAATTGCAGAAAAAATTGCTTTAAATTCCCCTTCAAAATGTATTTTAGGAGATGTTTATGAACAGTATGGGCTTTATTATCATTCTCTTGATTTAAATAAAGCTCTTAGTTATTTCAATCTTGGGCTTGAAGAATATATTAAATGCGATTCTATTCAAGACCAAGCAGAGATGCATTACAATATTTCTTGCATGTCTTCTCTCTTGAATATCCCTGAAGATATTATTGAACATTTAACAATGGCTGTAGAAATAAACTCTAAATTTAAAAATATCGCCAAAGAAGATGAAGATTTCAAATCTATTAAGAACCAGGAATTATTCCGGAGTATTATTAATTAATTCTATTTGATAACTATATATAATTTTCTTAAATGATTGAATCAACTTCTATTTTTCCTTATTATTATTTAATTCAAAATTTACATATTCATTGCTGATTATTATCTGGTTAATAAATGTTACGATAGGAATCTAAGCAATGAAAAGCAAAACAAACAGAAGTATAACACAAATTCTGGACTTCCAATCCTCTCAAGCGCAGTTTTAGAGCTTTTTCGTTAAAATTCCATCTGTTTTTGTCGGCTCCAGAGAAACTTCCCTTCCAAATTTTAAAAATTGTATTTTTGTCGGTAGATTGCCGACTAAAATCGATTTTCGCCTCTGCTTTGTTTTTCAAAAATATAAAATGATGATAGGTATTTATGTCGAATTAAATCGCGAACGATTCTTAGAAAAATTTTTATGAAAAAATCAACATATCGTTAAATTATCGATTTATGTCGTCAACCCTTCGATTTTGAAGAATTTTGTTAAATAAAATTGACTAAGTGCTTTAAATACATGTTTTAACCAACATAATATTAATTATCAAACAATAACATGTGAATCATATAAACATGTTGTGCAAATTGATAAAGGTGTTTTAAATAATTCAAATATAGAACGTTATTTATGTGTGTGGCATACTTAAGGTTCAAATTTACAAGTGTTTATGGGTGTGTGTGCAAAACCATGTCAATGTATAGGAAATATTTGCTTAAGCGAAATTTCTGGGCAGTGCCTAGAAAAGATGGAAAAGAACCGAACTGTTATGTAAAGCATGATATTAAAGTGGGAGGGATATATGCTTTCATCCAACATCGGGGTTGCCGAATTGTAGCGAATAACAAAGAAACAACTTTCAACAATTTTAATGATTTAGATCTTTACCTCGACAGGCTTGTGATTTTTAAAAGCAACAGCGAGAATTCTGATTTTTTGACGATATTGAATCGTAGAAATACGACAAAACTATTAAGGCAGATTCCTTTTTAATTGCATTTTTTGATGGGAACCATTAATCTAGTATTCTACTCTGCTATTTTTTTAAAGTAAATAATATTAATTTTTTTACAAATTCTCTAAAAAATTATCAATGGTTTTTCCTAAAGTAACAGGTTTTCCTATGCAAACATCATGATTAACACCAGGAATAATCACCAAAGTTGAATTCGGTATTAACTCGTGAATTTTTTGGGAAAATATAGGTTGTGCATCCGTATCATCAGCCCCCACGACTATTAAAGTAGGAATTTTTAAAGTTTTTATCTCTTTCCGAATATCAAATGAACCCAAAGATTTTATTCCTTGAATTGTGGCTTCTCGAGCGGTGAAAAGAGTTCTACCATTCAAATCATATTTATTAGACCACATAGGAAAATGCTCTAAACCGTGCTGTTCATGACCTTGTTTTTTGGCATTAAATCGATTCCAATAATTGATCCGATAGTAAATTGCATAAAGCCCGAGTTTTATTTTACCAAGAAGATTACCTGTCCAATACGCGCTTGTTGATAATAATATTAACTTTTTGATGTAAGATGGGATTGTGGTTGCTACTTTTTGGCAAATACTACCACCCATTGAATGTCCAATAAGAATGACCGATGAAAATCCAAATTTCTCACACATAACCTGCTTTATGAATATTTCTACATCTTCTGCCATTTTTAACATTGAAAAATCATTAATTTTTTCTTTTTGGCTCCAACCGTTTCCCCGTAAATCCAACCTAAAGACAGGCGTTCCTTTTTCCATAAAATGAAGATATAATGGATGTAAACGTAACCTATTAGCCGTCCACCCGTGTACGAGTAAAACTGCCGATTTATTGTTGTTTTCTTTTATCTCAAGAGGAACATTTTTTTTTTCATAATAAATTTGAATTCCATTTATACCAGCATAATTTTCGACGTAATCCTTAAATTCTGAGGCATTTGGGTGAATTTGATCAGATTCTCGCTCCACACTAATTATAATTGGTTATTTATAAAAAATTTATTTTAATTGGAAAATTCGCCAAAATCATAACTTGGAATTTGGAAAAATTTCCTCTTTTTGAACATAAAATTAGTAATTTTCTTTGAGCAACATTCAAATACCCCTTGTTAACTAATTAAAAATATAATTATGGAAATTTTCATTAACTACAAGTCAGAACTTGAAACAAGTATTATCGATAAAATTACTTTTATCCAAGACGAGTTTATTCATTTGTTTTCCAAAAAATCGACTTACTCCTCTGCAGATCATAAACTTGCTATTGATTTACTAAATCAGTTATCAAAATTAGTTCAATCACCAACTTGCTTGGATTTTCTTGCAAAAACTCTAGAAAATTTAGAAGAAAATTATCCTACCTTATTTTAATTAGTTTGAGACTTTTATGGTACCAGCCTGTGTTATATTAACGATTTAAGCGTTCAACATATCATCGGTAAGACCTTCGCTAAAATATTTCTTCCGTGTTATCCAACTAATCTGGAATTCAGGAATTTGAGAAAGTATAGATCCACCCACCCAATTAGAAAGAGCTCTCCCCTTTGGTGCTATAATTTTTACGTTCTGATACATTTTCCCCCTTTGGATTAATTCTTTTTCGATTTCTTGTTTCAATCTTGCTTCAAAATTAGGAAAAAGTGAAGACCCACCAGTAATGAAAATGTTTTGAAGTAAATCTCTTCGAATGTCCATATCGCATAACTCTACTACATTAACGATGGCTTCATGAATGGGTTCCATCTCTATGTTATTAATTGTTGGGTCGAACATCAATTCCGGAACCAAAAATCTTTCGGCATCCAAAGAGATTTTCTTATAATCTGGTAGAGTATATTTTTTCTGAAATTTCTCTCGATCTCGATAATCTTGCTCGTAATTTAAAGAAACAAAGCATGCGCGTTCCTTTAGTACCCTAACTAAATTTCTCTGAACGCTACTTTCGATTGGGACTCCCGCTTCTTGGATTTTTTTTTCTAAAAAATTATCTAAAACACTTCCACCTAATTCTACGTTCCGTACGGCATGTTGAAGTATGTAACTCTCGTAAATCGGGGTTATTCGAATATTTGAAGCGCCCATATCTATGATCAAACCTGTTTTGAACCCCCCCGAATACATTGTCAAAAGCGCACCGCGCACAGGATAATAAGCTCCGCAAACATGTTTCTCTAAAAATAACTCGAAAAGTTTTTTCTTTGATTCATTGGTTAAGAAGGGATTTGTAGTAAACATAATCTTACACATTGAAGGATCCACTCGAAGCAAATAAAAGATGTAATCTACTATCGCCTCAAATTCACCCCAATCTATAATTTCTCCACCATTCGCTATTGGACGTCTCAATTTATAAAGTCCCAATGATTCAATAATTTCTAATCCTATGAAAATTTGTTTATCCTGCCCGGTTTGAAGACTAGCATCGATTGCTTTATATTTGGGATAACCACAAATTGTGGGAAAAATTTTTCTAGGCTCATTCTCGCCCCCGTATCCTATTTTTGTTGAATATTGGCCCATATCAATTACAATAGAATATAAATTTTCCATATTTATCTAATCCCAGTATAAATCTTTGATAAAAAGATTAATTAATGTCGTTAAAAGAAAAAAAAACATGTAATTATAACTTGCTCTCATATATCCGCTTTGCGATTGTTTTAAATAGAGTACCTACATTTTGTCCTGTCAAAGCACTGGTTTCAATATAATCCGTAATGTTTAAGAATTCCTTCATATGATCGATGTGTGCCATGCCAACTTTTCGTTCATCTTTCAAGTCGGATTTATTGCCTACAAGCAACATTAGCAAATCAATTAGACCATCTTTCACCAATTCTTTATGCCAATTTTTCAGATTAGAATATGTATGTGTTCTAGTTAAATCAAAACCGAGAATGACTCCATTAGCGCCATTATAATATACTTTGTGGAGAAGGTAAAATTGTGGTTGTCCCGCCAGATCCCAAAGCAAAAGATTGATAATGACTTTTTTTCCTTCAATTTCCATTTCTATAACCTCTTTAGAAATTGACACACCTACAGTAGGTAAATAATCTTTTTCAAATTGCTTTTTGACGAACTTACGTATGAGGGAAGTTTTTCCAACTGCGGGGTCTCCGATTACAATGACTTTATATATGATTTCACCGGGTTCTCTTTCTTTATAGAAGTATTCTTCTTCTCCTTTTTCTTTTTCTTCATTCATTGAATTCACCTTATAATAATATTAATATCGGTTTTAATTGTTAAAAATTTGATGTTGAAAAAAATAAAAATGCTATCAAACAAATTTTTACCTAAATAAAACTTAAAACAAATATAGAGGTTTTTTTGATGTCACAAATTAAAAACGAAACGATAGTTTTTTACTTGGATTTAGCAGCAAAGAAGGCAATTTTGGGGAAAAAGGATTTAACGAAATCAATTTCAAGTTTTCTAACCGAAAAGCTGATCAAGAATCCTAAGACGACTTTCAGTATTTTCTATTATAAGGATGATAATACGCCTTTTCTAAGTGAGGAAATGCAAGAAATTAATGATCTTGCAGACATTATTCAAAATGATTGGAAAAATAGGCAAGTAGCAGAAAGTAATTTTGAGAATGGTTTATTTTATTGTCTTTCATTTCTTGCGGGGAAAGCCGTGGAGGCTGAAGGAACTTATAGAGTTATTTGCATTACTGATTTACCTAGTACAAAGAGTGCAGAATATGCAGAAGCGCTTATGGATTTAGTGGAGAGAATTAGAGTTTTCCCAACATTCATAGATATCATTCGAGTAGGTAAAGAAGGTATGTACCCAGACGATGTGAAGCTTAGAATCGTGAGTACTTTAACCTCAGGTGGTTTATTTTATGTTTCAGCTCCAAAAGATTTTAAAATAACTCTTTTGGGTTTAGCTAAGAATAAAATACTCCCAGATTTGCGCGAAGAGGGGGGTCAAGCAATAGATGAGGATAAGAAGAAATATTATGAAAATTTGGCTAAAGATTTTGTTGAATTAGAAGAAAACGATTTAAAAATTTGCATGCTGTGTTCAAAAGAGGTTTGCGATTTTTGCAATGATCCAACAGACGCTCTCAGAAAATGTCCAAAATGCAATAAGGCTTTTCATGAATGTTGTGGTGCCTTATTTTCTTGGAAATTTAATATTGGATTGAAGCATATCTTTAGATGTCCAGAATGTGGTACAATATTAAAAATGGATGAGACTTTAGTGCATGAGATCAATGGAGAACCGTTAGGAGAGAAAATCCTAACTCAAGAAGAATTGGAAGAGGTTGTTCAAGAGGAAACATGGGATCCCGAAGAAATGAAAGAACCTGAAAATGAACCAGAAATTGAAAAAGACGAACTTGCAATAGATTTCGAGCGCGTTACGGGTAAAGAAGCACACTCAAAAGGGAAAGAAACTAAAGATTTCAAGAAATGGAAGAAAGAAAGAGAAGAATTGAATAAAGAAATGGATCAAATTGAGGAACCACAAGGAAAGAAAATGGCTTATAGGCCTTATGGATTTTTTGGTGCACCAACAACAGCAGTAAAATCGAAAAAAACAGAAGAAGTTGAAACACCAAAGAAAGTTGATGAGAAGAAACCACAGGGAGGTTCTGCCCTTGCAAGAAGACGAGCACAAAAACGAAAAGAAGGCTCTGCAAGAATTATGTTATGTTCGGTTTGCGGTAATCGAATCAAAACAAAAGAGAAATTCTGTTCTAAATGCGGATCTCCAGCCATATAAAATTATTCTTTGAAATATATTTTCTTTTTTTCATATTTTTTATTTTAATACTAAATTTTTGATTTTTTGGTTTGATTTACATAAAAATATTCTGAGTTTTCATAAAAAATGAACTGAAAAGATATTTAAGTACGAATTTACGTTATTACAATTGAATGATTTTTTCAAAAAACAATTTTTTATGCTATAGTCATTTTGCTAGTTTTTATTTTATATGAGGTGAAGAAAAATAACAGATAAATTTATCAAAGGAAGAAAAAAGAGAAAAGCTGAAATAAATAAGAATCGGAAGAAAGATATTCAAGAATTAGCAGATATCAAGTTGGAATCACGTTCTAAAAAACATGAATCTGAACCAAATAGGTATAAGAAATTATTAGAAAACAAGAAGAAAATGAAAAGGCAAAGGAAACTTGAGAAGAAGCAAAAGCCTTATATTTGGAATAAGAAGAAATTAATGAAACGTTCAGTAGCGGAAGCTGAAAAATAAGATATAAGAACTGATAAAATTGTCATCTTTTTTTATTTATTTTTTCTCATATATTTTAGATCTTCTAACAAGATTGAATAAAATAAATTTAAAAAAAGAGAAAAAAATTCTCTTATTGTTTTGATGGTTTTTTGTAGAAATACATTAAAACAAGAGTGATTGCTAAACCAACTGCAGAAATAATGAATGCTACTTCTTGATACCCGGCACCACTAAGTAATGCTCCTATCATTGGAATTAAAATACCTCCAACACCATATGATAAGAAGACCCATCCATAATTTTGACTTATGTATTTAGGTCCAAATGTGTCTCTGGTTGCTGTTGGGAAAAGTGAGAAGTTTCCACCATAATTAAAGGCCAATACTGCCATTCCAATTATTAAACCGAAGGGTGATTTTGCCAGGAAAATAATTAGAATGAAGAATACAGTTTGCACTGAATTCATTATGATTAAAGCTTTTCTCCAAGAGAGTTTTTCAGCTAAAATACCCCAAACTATTCTTCCTAATCCGTTAAACATTGGGTAGACAAGAGCAGCTGCAAGTTGAGTCACAGTGTTTACTGTAGTAGCATCATATCCCGCAGCATCTAATACCTCTGCAGGCCATTTCTTTGCAATTCCAATAACCATGAGCCCTGCACCGACTCCAAACATGTATGAAACAAAGATCATCCAAAATTGGGGTGTTTTCAACATATCTTTGCTTTCCATATTAAATTCTTCAATAGCTGAACCATCTGCAGCTTTTGCTACTGGAGGATTATATCCTGGAACAGTATAATCTTTTGGAGGTTCATATAAGAAGAAATATGAGAACATAATGAATACTGCATAACAAATTCCAAACACAATGAAACCAGTTTGTAATCCATTTGTAAGATCCTTAAAAATACCATCAAAAAGATAATACCAAATTAATGCACCTGCTCCAAAACCTGCCATTCCCAAACCTGTGACTAATCCCTTTTTATCTGGGAACCATGCCACACCAGTTGAGATTGGTAATGCGTAAGCAAAACCAATACCTGCACCTCCAATAATACCAATTGTCAAAACTAACACAATAGGAGTTAAAGGTAAGATCCCAGCTAATATATATCCGCCACCTAAAAATGCAGCGCTCAAAATAATTAACTTTCTTGGACCAATTTTTTCTTTTAATCTTCCAGCAAAAACTGTTGTTACTGCAAAGCTGGCTAAACTAATACTGTACGGGAGTTGTTGAGCCCAATCTGGCCATCCTTCTGCTACTAAATTTGGGACATAGATTCCCCACGCATAAATTGCACCTAATGCTAATTCCAAAACAATAGCTGCAAACACAACTAACCATCGATTTTGCAAAGGTTTTTCTGTTTTTTGTAAATTTTCTGTCATTTAATTTCACTCGAAATTACATTTTAAAGATAGTTTTGTGAAAATACTAGCTAAATCCTAGCAAAATTTTCATAAAAGCATCAATGATTTACTTTTTAAATAGAATTATTAAAAAGTTTTTTGTCACTTTAATTTAGAACGAAGATAAAAGCGAATTTATGAAAATTAGCGAACAAATTTTTAGATTTTATTATTTTATATAGAATAAATGGAATTAAAAATATGGCAATTTAAAATTTGAGCATCCAATTTATAAAACTCAAATATTAAACGCTCTCTCTAATAAATCACTGAATCTTTCAGATATATAATAAATATCATTTCCTTCCTCATAATTTTTGCTGATCATGTCTGAACCGAAGGTTTCAATCAGGTTATATAAAATCATCCCAAGCGCTACCGTTCCCATGTATCTATTTCTTTTAATTTCTCTCAGTAATTGGCAATCAGGATGCTTGTTCCTATCCATTAATAGACGTATTACCTCAAGTTTCACAGGTTCAGCCTGCTCAATATAATGCAAATTATCGATAATTGTAAGTTCTCTCTGCTCTGGATCCTCATCAATTTTATTAATTTTATTTTCAGTATTATTTAATAAGCTTCCTTGCAAAGAATTC
>JAUWPK010000318.1 GCA_030611625.1 Promethearchaeum sp.
ATCCATGATTTCTGTACGTATGAATTCTTTTGGAAGAATCAACAACGCTAATGCCAGCAGCTTCTTGACCGCGATGCTGTAAAGACATTAAACCCCGAAAAATAACTTGAGCAATATCAACTGAAGGATCTTTGGCAACAACGGCAAAAACACCACATTCTTCTCTAGGTTTAACCATTATTTTCCATACCTTAAATCTGCTTTTTTCTGATATATTCTACTGCATTCTTGAAAATTTTTAATCCATTTTCTGCTGGAATCTTTCCTCGTGTCCATTTAGGATGCTGATATTTATTTAAGTGGCATTCTGGATGGGGCATCATTCCGAAAACATGTCCTGATTCATTACAAATAGCAGCAATTCCGTTGATAGATCCATTTGGATTATTTGGATATTCATCAGGATCATAGACAAATGGTATTAGTTCTTTTTGCCAAAGTTTTTCCAGAATTTTTTTATCTCTAACAACAAATTGCCCTTCACCATGCCTAACTGGAACCTCCAAATTATGTTTATAATCTTTTGTCCAAATACATGGAGAATTCATTGGTTTTAATTTAACCCATCGACCTTCAAATAAACCTGAAGCATTACCTATTAAAGATACTTCTTGTTGGAATTTTACACCTTCAAGCTCGGGTAAAACACCCATTTTAACCAAAACTTGAAATCCATTGCAAACACCGAAAATTAATTTATCTGCATTTATGAATTTGGTTAAATCTTCTCTTAAATTATAACGAAATTTATTTGCTAGAACACGTCCCGAACCAAGATCATCAGCAAAAGCAAAGCCCCCAGGGAACATTAATATGTTGTAGTTTTCTAAGTCGTCTATTTTATTTATCAAATCATTAACATGAACGCGAGTAACAATATCGGCTCCAGCTAGTTCAAAAGCATATTTAGATTCATAATCGGCGTTAATACCAAAACCGGTAAGAATACAAACCTCAACCATTATTTACCGACTCCGTATATGGGTTTTAAAGTTGCTTGCCATGAATCTTTTAATTCTGTTATGGGGGCATCAATGATGATATTACCGTCATTTCCAGTAATATTTAGATTTTTTCCCTTAACAACTCCGATATTGGCAATACCTGTTCCTCCTTCCATCATTATCTCAAAAATTCCTTTATTTTCAGGAGTGATTGTTAATATTAATCTGCTGGCTGATTCTGAAAACAAAATTATGTCATCTCTCAGATATTCATCACAAGGGATTAAAGATAAATCAATTTCTAAACCAAAACCTCCCGAGAAAGCGGATTCTGCAAGACATATGCCTATTCCCCCATCAGAACAATCATGACAAGAGAGGACTAATCCTTGTTGGATAGCTTTATATATAAGTCGATATCTTTCTATAGCTGAATTTGGTTCAACTTGTGGAACCTTGATTCCCTTCAAATTAAGTTCTTCTAGGTATTCAGATGATCCTAATTCATTTTTTGTTATTCCTAAGATGTAAACTAAATCACCTTCGTTTTTTACATCCATGGTGACTGCTTTTCTAACATCAGGTAATTTTCCAATAACTGAAAAAAGCATGGTAGGTGGGACACTGACGCTAATATCACCGATTCGGTAATCATTTTTCATAGAATCTTTACCTGAAATACACGGTAGTTTATAATTAGTAGTAATATCGTATAATGCTTTATTTGCACGGACTAAATCGCCAACATACTTCTCTTCATCTTCTTTTGAGAATCCCATTGCCCAGCAAAAATTATCTAAACCTGCTAAATAATTGGGATTGGTACCAACACACACAACATTTCTAACTGCTTCATCGATTGCATTTGCTACCATTGCATATGTATCAATATCTGAATATCGAGGGCAAAGACCATGAGATACTCCAATACCTTCCCATGAATCGAAAATTGGACGTATAACTGCTGCATCACTTGGACCATCATTTTCAATCCCCGTGAATGGTTTAACTATACTTCCTCCTTGAACTTCATGATCATATTGCCTTAAAATTGATTCTTTTGAACAAATATTTAGACGACCCAGCATTCTTTTTAGAGTTTCTTTTAGATCTTTTGGACAATCGAATTGCGGATCATTGTGTATTGGAATATTCCAAATGCCTTTCATTTTTTTCTGGGGAACTCCATTATGGAGAAATTCCATAGAAATATTTCCGACAATTATATTATTATAATACAATTGGAATTGTTTTGAATCATTAAATTCTCCAATTATAGTAGATTCTACATCATATTTTTTAGATAAAGATAAAAATATATCTATTTTGTTTTTTGGAACTGCAATCGTCATTCTTTCTTGTGCTTCACTGACTAGAATTTCCCAAGGCATTAACCCAGGGTATTTCAAAGGAGCGCTTTCTAAATTTAACCGAACTCCTATTTCTTCACCCATTTCACCAACACTCGATGAAATACCACCTGCTCCATTATCAGTTATTGCACTAAACAAATCTTTATCCCTAGCTTCCAAAAGGAAATCTAATAATTTCTTTTGAGTAAAAGGAGAACCTATTTGAACTGCTGTAGCCGGAGAGTTTTCGTTAATCTCTAATGAAGAGAAGGTAGCTCCGTGAATTCCATCTGCACCAATCTTTCCTCCAGACATTACTACAAGATCTCCTGGTTCGGCATGTTTTTCATGGGTTGGTTTGCCATTTATTTTTGCAGGTGCTATCCCACCGGTTCCAACAAAAACAAGGGGTTTACCTAAATATCGCTCATCAAAATACAAACTACCATTTACTGTTGGGATCCCTGATTGATTTCCACCATCTATTACACCCTTATGGACTCCCTTAAATACTCTTCTTGGATGAAATAATCTAGGTGGGATTTCTCCATCATAAAATGGGCTTGCAAAACAAAAAACATCGGTATTGAAAATTAATTTAAAACCTTTTCCAGTTCCTGCAGGATCTCTATTGCATCCCACAATACCTGTGAGGGCTCCTCCATATGGATCCAAAGCTGTAGGTGAATTATGAGTTTCAACTTTCATTGCAATTGTATAATCATCATTGAATTTGATCACACCTGCATTATCTTTGAAGATTGATACTAAATAATCTGAATTAATTTTATCTGTAGCTCCTTTGATATAAGTTTTAAAAACAGAATCAATCGTTTCTATTTCATTTCCTTCCTTATATTCGATTAAAGCATTGAATATTTTATGTTTACAATGTTCTGACCAAGTTTGAGCAATGCATTCAAGTTCAACATCAGTAGGATTAACTGAAAGTCCAAAATTTTTTCGCTCATCTTCAATTTTCCTAAAATAGTCTCGAATTGTTTTCATTTCTTCCAAATTTAATGCTAAAACATGAATTTTGCTAATTTCTATTAAATTTTCATCCGACCCGGATAAATCAAACTCATCTACACTTGGTACTTTGTTTATTACTACTTTGGGAACATATGCTTCAAATCCTTGGTGGGAAATACCTTCAACTATCTGCCATCTTTCAATTAATTCATTTGCAATTAAATCATGGGTTATTAATTCTGCAACCTTTTTTGAAATACCATAGAATAAATACTGTATGGATGAATAAACATTATCAACTTCTTTCTGCAGTGCGTCTTTTATTGCTTGTTTTGCAGTTTTTCCGACATTATCTGTAACTCCTGGTTTGAAACCGACTTCAACAATGGTTCCATTAATTTTCTTAGATAAAGGTTTATCGATACGAAATTCTTCAACAATTTGATCTGATAAGACTTCTTTTCCCAAAAATTCAAGTTCTTCTTGATTTAAATCCCCTACGATAGTATAAACATTAATGATTTTGACTTTTTTTATATTTGGAATACCCAAATCTATTATAATTGCATTTTTAATATTGTCATTGGTAGAAATCCCTACTTCTATTCGATTAATATTATGAACGGGCACGATTGAGTCACTTAAGTCAATGAAATTTTGCTTAAAAGATGAATGAATTTTTTTTATAAAAAAAAATAAAAACGGAAAATCAACTGCTCCAACTAGTCTTCCATTATCTATAGACCATGAGATTTAAATAGTTGATATTTTGAAAGATATATTATATCGCAAGATTTTTCTT
>JAUWPK010000127.1 GCA_030611625.1 Promethearchaeum sp.
GAGCTTCTGGAAAAAGACCTAATAAAAAAAGAAGATTATGTTTAACCAGTATGAAAGATGAGCCAAAAAACACCACAAATCGGGATAATTTTCGATCTCGATGGGACCCTTTTAGATAGTAGCGATTTTTTCCTACGAGATATTCCAAAAAAAATTGCCGATTACTATAAAGTTGAATTTTCACCGATGAAACAAGAAAAAATTGCTTCATTATTTTTTGATGTTTTTGGAGGACAAAAAGGTGGGGGAAAATTTCTTGTTGTTAAGGTAATGTGGAATGTTGCAAAGAAATTTGGTATTCCATGGCATAAAAGGTTCAAATTTTTAAAAATCACTCATGATATCTATCTACAAGGGCTATCAGAAATACCTTTAATCAAAAATGTAGAAAGCACTTTGAATATTCTATCGGAAAAATATGATGTTATCATGGGAATTAATACAACAGGAACTTATGCTGAAGTTTTAGAAAGATTTAAAAGAAGAAACGAATTTTTAGAACGATTTTCTGATAATATCATTACTAGAGATAGAGTTAAGAATTTGAAACCTTCTCCTGAAGGGATTTTAAAATTAAGTAAAAAATGGAGTATACCTCCAAATCGCCTGATAATGGTGGGCGATATGGATTCTGATATAGATGCTGGAAAAAACGCTGGAGCTATCACAATTGGTGTTACATCAGGATTTTATACGAAAGAAATGATGGAAAAAGTCAATCCAGATTATATTTTTTCTGACGTAACTCAAATTCCCGATAATATGGAAAAAATTATAAAAAAAATGCAATAAAATCTTTTCAATTTACAATTGAGTGTCTATCCAATTGATAACATCTTGAATTACTTCATTCCTTTTAACATCATCGAATATTGAGTGGCGGCAATCTTTATAAATTTTGTATTGGATATTTTTTATCCCTAAATCTTCATATCGGTCTTTAAGAAGAAGAAAATCATCAGGCATTGAACAAGTAGTATCGAATTCGCCATTTAGTAATAACACACCGATATTCTTTGGAATTTTTGCTTCATTTTCAGGTTGCCAGATACGCTTTATTCCCAATCCAAATTCTAAAAACCACCCATTAGTACATTTAAATCCTGCTAAAGGATCATCATTAAAAACTTGAATTACTTTCTCATCACTACTTCTCCAATCGTTTGGGGTTTTAACAGGTTTAAATGGTTTACTAAAGGGTCCTACAGCAATTTTATAAATTAATGAAGCTTCACTTTTTAATCCTTGAATTTTCATAATGGCCTTTCCAACCGACAATAAAAGTTTCAATTTTGCTTTTCTTCCATAAGTTCCTGAGAAAATTACTCCCTTAAAATCAGTTCCCCATTGTTGAATATAATCTTGTCCCATCAATGATCCCCATGAATGCCCAAGATAAAAAATTGGTAATGTTGGGTAATCTTTTTTAATTATATCATTGAGCTGTTTGAGGTCTTTAACACATCCGTCCCAGCCTTCGGAACCTAAAAGTCCTAAGTTCTTTTTCCCGGTTGATCCATGTCCTTGATGATCGTTTGCAAATACGATATAACCACTCTTAACGAGTGCTTCGGCTACATGTGAAAATCTTAGTGCATGTCCTGCCATTTCATGTGCGATTTGAACAACTCCTTTGGGTTCACCCGAATCCGGGAGCCATTTATATGCATGGATTTCAATTCCTAAATGATCAGTAAATGTAAATGTAAATTTTTCCATGGTAAGAATTTTGTTAAGTTCTTATAAATAATTATTCAAATATTTTAATCACTTAGTCGTTCTCTCATTCTTTATCCTATGACAAATTAATAAAACTATTTCCATAAATTTACCGAAAGCCTTATTAATTTTTAGGCCGAAATTAGGACATCCTAAATATAATCAAGAGAGGATGAAACAAATCATGATAAGTTTAAATTTTAAAAGGAAAAGTAAAGTTATTTTAGTTGGAATATTACTTGGGATTGGTTTTCTAGCAATGCTTCCAATTCAATCGAATTTTAATCAGAATGAACGGATTACTCAAAATCCGATCTCCAGTGCAAGTGTGCCTCATGCTCCTATCTCAATTGCAGATGAAACTGCCCTATTAGCGTTTATTGTTTCTGAGGGTCTAAATGGATTGGGAACTGAGGCAGACCCACTTGTTATCGAGAATTATGATATCGACTGTGGTGGAAGTGGTATAGGAATTGAAATATTAACTGGAATAACAAGTCATGTTCTTATCAAAAACTGTGAAATTCGAAATGGAACTGATGGAATAAGGATTACAGAGACTCCTAACGTAGATGTGTCAAATTGTACTATTGAATCTATGTTAAATTTTGGAATAGTCATGGAGGGATTTCTATGTGAAGGAAATTATATAGAGAATTGTTATGTTAATGGTTCAGCTTGGGGAATTGCTGGAGCTTATGATGGAATAGTATCTAATTGTGTTATATCTAATGTTGATATTGGAATTGTATGTGAAGAGGGTATTATTGAGAAATGTATAGTCTATAATACTAATACTGTAATTTTTTTTGATATGATTCAGTTTACGATTATAAGACAATGCTTATTTTTCAATTATTCACAACTTTATTCTTCGGGTGCAGATTACATTGTGTGGGATGATAATGTACTTGGTATAGATGGTGATGGTGATGGCGATGGTATTCCAGATTATGATGAATATTTCATCTACGGCACCGATCGTTTCCTTATCGATACTGATATGGACAATTATCACGATGGTTATGAAATTCTCTCTGGATTCGATCCTCTAGACAACTCAAGCCCAACAGCTGAAGATTTGGGAATTTTAGTTGACACGGATGGTGATGGGTATTACGATGGGTTTGAGGTTCAATCAGGGACTGATCCTTTGGATCCAAATGATTATCCTGGTGTCGGAGAAGATGAACCAAGTGGAATTCCCGGATATTCTTTGGTATTTCTGGCACCATTCATATTAATAGGAATTATTTTGACATATAAAAAGATGAAATTGGAGAAGAAATAGGTTATTAGTTCATATTGTTTCTAAATTTTTTTTATTATATTATTTTTTGAAATATTGATTAATGTGCAATCAAATAAAGAATTATAATGGTTTCTCAATCTATTTCTATTATTAATATTTCAAATTTAGATAAAACTTATAGTTTGAACAATAACCCCGTTCATGCTTTGAGGGATGTCTCTTTTAGTATTCATCCTGGTCAAATTGTATTTGTAATGGGACCTTCTGGTTCTGGAAAAACCACTTTATTAAACTTAGTTGGTGGGATTGATTCTCCAACAAATGGTGATATAATTGTATGCGGCGAGAAAATTTCGGAATATTCAGATAGAAAATTAACAAAATATCGAAAGGCTCGGTTATCATTCGTGTTTCAGTTTTATTCGCTTATCCCAACATTGACTGCAGTTGAAAATGTTGAACTAACAATGGAATTGATGGGGATGAACCGTAAAAAAATTCGTAAAGAAGCGAAGGAATATTTGAAAAAAGTTGAATTAGAAGATAGAATAAATTATTTTCCGTCCCAATTATCCGGTGGAGAAAGGCAAAGAGTTGCGATAGCTCGCGCACTGGCTAAAAATCCTGAAATATTATTAATAGATGAGCCCACTGGTCAATTAGATCAAGAGTCCGGTGATAAAGTTGTTTCTTTAATAAGGGAAATAGCGAAACTTTATGAGAAAACAGTCATTCTTGTCACCCATGATCAAGAATTGAAGAAATATGCCGATAGGATTATAGAATTACGTTCAGGAAAAATAGTTTCTGACACGGATTTTGCATAGATTATAGGGATTAAATGGGGAAAAATTTATGAAAAAGATATATCGAGCAGTAATTCGGGATATTTACTTTAATAAATCGAGAACCTTCATCACGTTTTTAACGATTCTAATAGTAATAGCGTTTCCAATTTCAATGTTCTCAACATCTCCTTCAATTTCCCAATCACTAGATGATAATGCAGAAGAATTTCACCTAGCACATTTAGATATTCGTTTTGCAGGTGTTAATGATGATGTTATTTCATTGATTAATGATTCTATTATTGATTATCTTAATTATGCTCCAGAGAGAATAAATTCGAGAATATTGGCAAAATATAAGATATTTAATGAAAATCAGTGGTTTTCGGTGAATATTGTTGGATTAAATAATTCTAAAAAGATGGATATTAATGAATTACTACTAGTAAATGGAACTTTGGAGATTTCTGAAAATGAAACTGTCATTTTAGAGTCTTTTGCTAATCATATTAATGCATCAATTGGGGATTCTATATCAGTTTACGGGGAAAATGGTATTCATAATTTTAAGATTGTAGGAATTGTAAAATCAATCGAGTTTATGAACTATGATTTTTCCCAAGAGGGAACAATTTTTATTACAGAATACGATATTCGAGAATTAACCAATATTCCTTACCCCATTTTCAATAATGTTTTAATTTATTTTTATGAAGATATAACTTCTGAAGAAATTAGTGAAATTTCTGATAACTTAAAAGAAGAATTTATTGAAAATCACATTCCTTTTATTGTGTTATGGCAGATTCGTGAAATATCTATAAGTGCTGCCCTTGATGACACTTTAAACTTAACATCTTCATATTTAAATTCGTCTGCCATCATTATAATGATTATTGCTGGCTTAGTAATTTTTGTAATTACAAAAAGGTACGCATTTGAACAAAGAAAACAGACTGGAATGCTCTACTCGTTTGGATATTCATCATCAACTATAATGAAATCATTTTTGCTAAGAACTTTTTTAATTAGTACAATCGCGATTGGAGTAGGCATTGTGTCTTCTTGGTTCTTGTTAAAGGTTTTTTGCGAAAGGTTATCAGATATTTGGGGAATTTTAAATTTGGAATATTCGTTCTCTATGGATGTTCTATACGAAGTAGTGAGTATTACTTTATTTGTATCTCTGCTATTTACATATTTGGCTGCTAAAGAAAATGTTTCAATGACTCCATATGAAGCAATCCGTGGAAAAGTAAAAGAATATAAAGGAAAAGTGAAAAATAAAATCCTATTGGCAATTCTTCCGCTACAGATAAAGTACAGTTTTCGTAATTTAAACAGAAATAAAGTGCGAACTTTCCTAACTTTTGTAGCCTTTATGGGTTCAATAATGCTTTCTTTTTCATTATTAGGTACACAAACAAGTTTGGGCAAAACCCAAGAAGTTTACTTTGATAATCATGAAAAATGGGATGTAAAGGGTATTTTTAATGAGTTTGATAACACCCAAAATATATATAATAATATTAGTAATTTTGGCTCAATTGAATATGCGGAGCCATATTTGGAATATATAGTGCAACCTGATGAGAACAATGAACTGATAGTCATTATAAGTGGAATTATTCAAGATTCTCAGCTAATGGATATCGATCTTCAAGAAGGTTCAGGTTTTTCTAACGAAACCGCAGCAGAATGTATTATGTCTATTTACATAGCTAATCGTTTGGAGTGCAATGTAGGTGATAATTTTTCATTTTGGCTTGGTACTAATCAAGTCAATGTATCAATTGTTGGATTATGTCGAAATCTTGGTTCTCCTGCTGCTATGTTTGTTCAACTTCCTTATTTAGAAAAAGAATTGGGAATAATGCCAGTAAATGGGATTTTAGCATCAGCAAATGTTGGAGATTCAGTTGAATTAATTAATCAGATGAATAATCATACTGATATTAAATTTGCACTGTCAAAGCAGACATATGAAGCTAGGATCGGAAATATGATTTCTGTTCAAACTATCATTGTAAAGGTCATGGTGTTGTTAGGAGCGATTATATCATTTTTAACGATTTTTTCAACAGCCTTTATTATTATCCTGGAGCGCACGCGAGAAATATCACTTCAAAGGGTTTTTGGATTTTCAAAATTTCAAGTATTAACACAATTAGGGATAGAATTGGGAATACTTACTACTGTTTCCTTAATTTTTGGATTTATTTCTGGAAATTACTTAAATTTACATTGGTTGTCCCTGATTTCCGGGACATTTTTCACTGTGGACTATTATTTTGTGTATCAGGATTATCTATTAGTTTTTGGTTTTGCTCTTTTAACGGTATTGGTATCACTTTTACCTAAGGTTCAAACTCTGAAAAACCAAAATTTAGCCAAGGAAATAGAGGAAGAATAAGAAAATTGAGAAGAAACTTAATGAGCATTCTTTTTTCTTCTCTTTAGCTTTTTTAATCCGTTCTTTTTGTTTTTGCTTTAGGTATTTTATTAGTTTCTTATATTCCTTGCCCATATTGAAATATGTTCAAAAATACCTTCTAAATCTCTGCCTGCATCAGTTAATGAATATTCAACCCGAATTGGGATCTCATTAAATAGTTCACGAAGGATAACTTTATGTTTTTCTAATTTACGTAAACGTTCTGTAATCGTTTTTGGACTGCCACCTATTTCTTTTAAGATCTCATTGAATCTCATTTGACTATTATCTAAAAGCAGTCGGATAATCTGTAAGGTATGTTTTTTTCCAAATAGAGCCAAAATTTCGCGAGTAAAACAATTCTGCTGACATTTTTCACTGTTTTTATTCGATACACAATGCCATTTAATAGATGCATCCGATGAAGATTTATCTTTTCCTAACAAATCGATAATTTGTACCTTTAGATTTTTTTCATCCATAACTCAATTTCTCTCCAATACTTCCCATTTGGAAAGTTACTTCTTTACTTGACTCTTGGAAGTATAAATACTTCATTTAATATATCATAATTATCCTTCAAAAATATTATGAAGATGGAAGAAAAAATGAGTGAAAACATAAATAAAAATCATAAAGAAGAATGTGAATGCGATAAACCTGAAATACGAGATTCATTTAAAAGCCAAAACTGTTCTAAAGAACAGATAATTAATTGTCATGGGAAAGATATGCTAAAGAAGCTAGAAAAAGAGGATAAATTCGACAATAATTAGGATTATTCTCTATCTTTTTTTATTTTCGCTATAGTACTTGCAATTTGTCCTATAGAAATACCCGCATCACCTGGAGCGATATTTTTATGTTGTAAAAATCTAAATCCTTTCTTTTCAACTTCTGATTTTAATACTTGCATAATAATTTCATTATAAGCTACTCCTCCCGAGACCCCAATTTCTTTAATTCCTAATTCATCTGCACTTTTTGTTGCAATTCGGGCAAATAACTTGCTAATATCAGTCACTAATGATCGCGCAAGGTCTTGCTGCTCCTTTTTTCTTTCAAATTTAGGTTGAGACAGTAATAAATCTGTATAATCCCAAAGCAGCTGGTCGCTCAATATTACATTTCCACGAATATAATTATCTAAATCAAAATAAGTCCCTGATGTTCCATTCCAAATTAACCCTTCAAGCCTCATAGCAGGCTCTCCTCGATATGTTCTCAATTGAGAAACGCCAAATAAAGAAGAGATTGAATCTAAATATCTACCAAAACTTGAGGTGTGGGGGTGTTTTGAAATTAAGATGTCATGATTTTGGTTGAATTGATTGGTGATGTATTTCACTTCTTGATTTCCTTGTGGAAAATGTTGAGTTAAATTTAATTTACTAGCTAATTTATCGATGATTTGGGGATTTTCTTTATATCCAACCGAATTCATTAATGTACATAATAGCATGCGTGGTGGATATTTCGCGCACAAATCTCCCCCCACCATAGGAATCGATTTTAAATGACCAATACGTTCAAACGATGAATAGTTTCCTCTTAATATTTCACCACCCCAAGCTTGCTTATCACTTCCATAACCGACTCCATCTATGGTAATTGCTATAATTTCACTATCTAAAGTCATTTTATTATCAACCATTAGAGAAACTAGATGAGCATGATGATGTTGAACTGGCCATATTTTAATATCTTTTTCTTTAGCATTTCTAGTATTTTTAAAATTATCTAAGAATTTTAAGGCCAACTTTGAAGATTGAAATAAAGGGTGTATATCTCTAGTAATTGCGTCAATTTCTATATCTGTAATTTTTAATAAGTGTTGCATATTAAGGATTGCATTTTCCAGGAATTCATAAGTATCAAGATTACGCACATTTCCAATATGTTGTGTTGGAAAAATCCTTTCTTCTCTGCTGATTGCTCCGGTACTGTTTAATTCTGCCCCTACTGCTATAACACTTTTCAAATCGGTTTTAAAAGGAAGTTTATAATATTCTGGAACATATCCACGGGATCGACGGATTAAAGTTGGAATATTTAATACAGGGCGGATTACTGAATCATCACAGCGCTGGTAAATCTTGCGGTTATGAAGATATATTTTATCTGCTAAATGTAACATCTGTATTTTTATCAATGTATTTTCGATGGCCATTGGTAATGAAGAAACATTTCCACTTGTAAATACTAAAGGGATTTTTCCAAGTTTTTCAAATATTTGATAATGTAATCCCATATATGGAAGAATAATTCCAACATTCGGTAAACCGGGTGCAATATTTTCTGGTAATGTTCCATCTTTCTTTTTAAACAAAATGATCGGTCTTCGAAATGAAGTCAATATTGCTGCAAATTCTTTCGGGATTTCACAATATTTACGCGCCGTCTCTAAATCGGGCATCATTACGGCAAATGGTTTGAACTTTCTTTCCTTCTTTCTATTTCTGAGTATCTTAATTGATTGCTCTTTATCAGCTCTACAAACTAGATTAACTCCTCCAATTCCCTTTATTGCAACAATTTTTCCGATTCTTATAGTTTCAACCATTTTTTCTATAATTTTAGGAAGATCCTTTTGATTAGGCTCTATTTTAATTATTTTATCAAAATAATGTGGACCACAGGAATTACATCCAAAAGTTTGGGCATGAAATCGGCGATCATCAATATGAGAAAATATTTTTTTACATTCTTCACAAAAAGGAAAATTTTTCATCATACTATTTTCCCGATCGTAAGGAAGAGATTCCATAATTGTGAATCTTGGCCCGCATTGAGCGCAACTAATAAATGGATATTGAAAAAATTGTGAATTGGATTTATCGGTAAAATCTTGTAAACAAGTATCACACATAGCAATGTCGGGAGGTAAAGTTAGACCCGCTCCGATA
>JAUWPK010000261.1 GCA_030611625.1 Promethearchaeum sp.
CATCCATTTCTTCATGAACCAGTGCATCAACTAAATTACCATCAAGATAAAGTTGATAAGTTGTATTAGGACGATTAAACTGTACTACAATATCATACCAAGTATTATTTTGAATTGTAATACCATCTTGACTTTTATTCATCAATAAACTATTCCATCCATTTTGTTGAAACCAAAAATAGATCTGATATTGATTGTCATCACTTCTCAGTTGAAGGGCAATATCGCCTTCTTTATCATCCCATGCAGCCCCACGGAACCAATTCCATCCTAAAACAGAAGGTGATTCAGGAAGCTTTAATCGTTGAACAATGCTCCAACTATTTCCATATGTGAATCCTGCCATTGAAGAAAAGTTTACATAATCTTCCTCTGTAGCGTTGAATTCTACATAATAATGATCAACTTGAGCATATGGGGAAAAGAGATCGTTATCCACATCACTTGCTGAAGATGTTTCAGAATGCATCAACCATATAAATGGATTAAGTATAAGGATGATTAATATAATTTTCATATGATGTTTTTTTATATTTTCCATAAGTTCATCACTATAATTGTAGAAACATAGTGACTTAAACTTTATGTAGAAAAAAGATTATTTTCTAATATTATCGGTTTAAGGAATCTGTAGATATTTGGAAAAAGTTGAACCCGCATCTATAAAGTTGATTCAATATATCATTGATACTATTAGATTTTACATTCTTTTTCTTTTAATTTAATTTTAACTTTCATGTTTTAAAAAAATTCCAAAAATCCTTTTTTTAAAATCAAACTAAAAATTCTTAAGAAGAACAAACTAAGTTTTATTTGTTGATAGGTATTTAACTATATTGAGATTGACACTTTTTTAGTGAAATTCCACAATTCCACAAAAACAATTAACGTGAAAAAAAACATGACAGAAAATGAGTTCTCAAGCGATTTTATCTTCAAAATTTGTGTTATCGGCGACCCTGCCGCTGGAAAAACCTCGTTAATCAAGAGATTTACACAAGGTTCTTTCAATAGAGATTATATAAAAACCCTTGGGGCTCAATTCTCCAAATTCGAAAAAATCATGGAATTTGAAGGAAAACACATTCGAGCCCGACTCTTTTTTTGGGATATTGCTGGGCAAAGTGAGTTCAAGTTTATGCGTCCAACATTTTATAACGGCGCCAAGGCAACTATTATAGTCTATGATTTAACCCGAAAAGAAACATTTGAAAGTATTCGTACATGGATTAAAGATATTTCTCAATATTGTGGAGACCTACCTACGGTGTGCTTTGCTAATAAAAGCGATTTAATCAATGAAGCAGAGCATGATGATAGCGGAGCAAAAAGTCTTGCAAAGGAATTAGATTTCATGGGTTATCATATAACTTCTGCAGCTACAGGAAAACACGTACAAGATGCTTTTAATGCAATAATTGACATATTGGTTAAGAAAGCTTTAGCAGAAGGATAATACATAAGTTGCTTTAAATTGTATTCAAGATATTAAGAGTAACGTAGAGTGATATAGAAATTAATAAATAAAAGGGGACAATAATCAAAATGGGGTATCCATTAATTTATTTTTTCTCAAGTCCGTATTGTGCGCCTTGCAAAACTATCGAAAAGATGCTTGACGAAGTAAATATTAGTCTTTTTGGTAATAAGCTAAGGGTAAAAAAGGTAGATATTGCAAAAGAACTTGAGCTAGCACGAAAGTTTAAAATACTTAGTGTCCCCACTATTATAATTGGGAATCAAAGATTATCGGTGATCATCGATAAAAATGAATTAACTGACGCAATTTTACAAGGGTTCTTATCTTCGGTATCATTCGCAGATGATGAATAAGGGAATAAATATATAAATATATGAAATTGTAAGGAGTGCTAATAGAAAAAAAAGGTTGAGGATTTGCATATGAATAGGATTTTACTTGAACAGATGTTACAAAAAATGAGAACTTTCCTGATAAATGGGAAAAACATTGGGGATTTAAAAATTGGTGCACTTTATGCTCTTGGGAATCAACTTGATGCCGTTTATTATTTTATCGGTCATGAATTGGGTTCTACAGTAGAAAGTGGAAGGGATATTATCAAGGATACTTCAATTTTGATTGAAACATTGAAGAATTTTTCAGAAAAATATCATTTGGGCAATATGATAATTGAAGAATACAATGATGAACATATTACATTTGAATTGGAAGATTGTCCTTCATGTAAAGATATAGAAGTTCCATCAACTGAGATTTCACAAGGATTTTGCTCCTTTGAAGCAGGTTTATTTGCTGGTTTGGTGGAGAAAATAACAGGGAAGCATTGTTTTGCCCAAGAATTAGAATGCAGACTTCAAAATAAGTCTCCAAATTGTAAATTCATGATAGTTATTCCTAACGAGTAGGAGTAGGTAGATCAAAATGAGTACAGATGAAAAAATCTTCGCTTTTATATTGCTGATTACCGATTCAGTAAACACTGAAGATATATATAAGAAATTAAAAAAGATGGAACAAGTTAAGGAAGTTTATATGATTTATGGGGATTATGATATTATTTTTAAGGTTGAAGTAAAGAATCTGGCAGAATTATCCAGCTTTACCATGGAAATTCGCAAAAATTTTAATATTAAATCTTCATCAACGTTAATCACGTTAGCACAAAAATAAAGTAGTTCTTTTATTTAATCTAAAATGTAATGAATCATTGATTTATATCTTCCATTTTTCAAAGCAATTAACTGATCTTTTGACATTTCTTCTAGATATTTTAGAAGGTCTTCATGGGAAAAACCAGAAAATTGTTCAATTTCTTCTAAAGTTAAAGCACCGTAGCGTAATAAAATAAAAAGGATTTTTTTCTTAGGGGAATTCGTCTCGTGCCTGATAAACCAATCAAAACTTTGCCTTATATCAATTTCCGTATTCTTAAGGGATGTAACTTCATTTGCTAATTTGGTTAAAACAGCTTCTCTGGCTTTAAAAACAGATTGACTTGTCATGAATAATCTTTCTATTTCTTCCAATAGAGAATCTTCAGAATGCTTAGAAACAACATCGTTAATTAAATATAGGATTTCTTTGAAATCTTCAGCATCTTCAAATTTGGATAGAATTAGGACCGTCACCTTCTGTAGTTTTTCGTTTCCTAAAGATAATCCATTGAAATCTTCTTCCTTAATATTCATAATACCTGGATTAAACGAATGGCTTATCTGCAGAAGTTGAACAAAATTTACCGGGATTTCAAGATCTTCAGGGTATTTTAGAGATATAATGCCTCCCTCGTACTCGTCCCAATCAATGATAAATATTCCTTCTGGCATTTTGTTCACCGAAATAATAAATGTTTAATCCAATTTTTATTAAATGTATTAAATGTAAAAAAGCCTAATAATATTTATATATGTAATTTTGGAAATTTCTTCATTTTTTTTAGTCAAAGCTCTGTCGAGTAGTAAAATTGAACTTAGATTAAGTTATTTCTTGATTAAATAATCAAAATTATAAAAAATCGCTCTGCTGGAAAAACAAAATGCCGTTATTTTACGTTTATATTCTAAAATGCGAGAATAAAAAGAACGGAAATATCACCCTCTATACGGGATCAACTCAAAATCTTATGAATCGCTTTGAACAACATCGAAAAGGTTTAGGGGCAAAATATACGAGAGGAAAAAAACTTGAACTTGTTTTTTTTGAAACGCTATTAACTAGAAGTGACGTGATGAAGCGTGAATATGAAATTAAATCTTTTCCATCTTCAAAAAAATGGCAATTAATTGATGAATTTCAAAAAAAAATGGAGGATTCGAAACCTATATGAAATTAACCTTACAAAACTCGAAATATTCCGTTTTGATCTTATTAATTGGTCTTCCAGCTTCAGGTAAGAGTGTTTTGGCTGAAAAATTAAAAATAGAGTTAAAATATAAACACGATTTGAATAAAATTCATATAATTGACACCGATATTATACGATTTCGCCTTTTTGGAGCAGAATTTTGTCATACAAATGAGAAATTTACGATAGAAGAAAAAAATAATGAAATTTTGGAAAAATTAAAACCAGGAAACATTGTAATTGTTGATGATCTTCATTATTTAACATCAATGCGGCATCAATTTTACGAAATGTGCAAGAAAAAAGGAGCATTATCGGTCCCAATTTATCTGTCCACACCTGTATCTCATTGTAAAAAATGGAATGATAAGAGAGGATTACCAGTACCTCAAAAGGTAATTGATGAGGTTGAGAGGAAATTTGATATCCCTGGTAAAAAATACCAGTGGGACAAAACTCAATTAAATTTTGACCCTACATCCATTAAGATTAATAAAATTGTAGAGAAATCAATTCAGTTTATAGAAGAAAATTTTAAAAAAAATATTAATAGCTCCACCAAAAGGAAATCAATAAAAAAAATTCAAAGCATTAACGATAGGAAAAGTAAAGAAATATCTTCATTTGATAAAGAGTCTAGGTTCCTTATTCACAAAATTATAACTAAAGACTATTCAGATGAAATTTTAAAAGAAATCGGTAAATATATTAATTTATCATCTCCAAATTTTGCCAAGGATATTTCATCATATCGAAAAAAATTTGTCAAGTGGTTGATTGGTCAAAAAAATCCACAAATAGCAATAGAACTATTTATAACTTTTTTAGAAGAAACAAATACAAATTATTAGACAAAAATTTTTACTTCATCACCTCTTCTAAAATATTGATATGAGTGTAGGAAATATGGCGCCAACCGATGATGATCGGAAAATAAAATCATTAAGAGTATCGGAAATTGCAAAAGGTTCGGCAGGAAGATTTATGTGTCGGATGAATATTGCTATAATTAAAGAATTAAATATAAAACCCGGTGAGATTGTAGAGATTATTGGAAAACACAATACTGCTGCAATTTTATTTCCATCTTCAGATAATTCGGATGAAATTATACGATTGGATGGATTAACAAGACGTAATGCGGGCGTGGCAATTGGAGAATATGTTAAAATTAGGAAATGTTATTATTCGGTTGCAAATAGAGTAGTCCTGAGTTTTATTCAATCGGATCTTAAAATCACTTCAGAAAAGCAAATAAAATTAAATTTATTAAATAAACCCCTAAAAGAGGGTGAAATTATTAATGTTTCCGGCTCAAATTTGGCAAAAAAAGAACAAGCAGGTCCTTATCAGGATTTAAAAGAAATGATGCCTTTTCTAAAATCTCCTACAGTTTCAATTGGAGAGGTACAATTCGCAGTAATTGAAACGGAGCCAAAAGGAATAGTTCAAATCCAAAACTCCACCAATATTGAAATTAGAGAAGGATTTGTGGCTATCAAT
>JAUWPK010000084.1 GCA_030611625.1 Promethearchaeum sp.
ATAGGTATCCAATAACCAATTATATAAGAAATTCCGATAGCAAATAAACCTACAAGCAACATTTCTATCCCAGATTTCAACCAATTAACCCCTGTAACAAATGTCTTTATTGACCCAGCTAAGAATAATCCACCAAAAGTGACTCCCGTAGCAATCCAAAATAGTGTCATATCCAAGATGCTTGACTGAAATAGAAACAAATATGGTAATACAGGAAATAAGGCGCCTAATATAAAGGAAAAGAAAATAACGATAGAAGTTTTAATTCCAGGTGCTTGTTCAATTTCCGTAACTCCTAATTCTTCAATTATCATCTCCCTAACCCAAAGATCTTCATCTTGAGTTATTTTATCAACAATTTTTTCTAAAATTTCACCTTCAAATCCTTTTTTTTTGTAAATCATCCGAATTTCTTCCTTTTCGATGTCCGGACATAGTTTAGTTTCGAGACGTTCCTGATCAATTTCATGCTTGTAATATTCGTGTTCACCCTTTCCACTAATAAACTCTCCCGCAGCCATACTTATTGCTCCTGCAATAGTTGCTGCTAGTAATGAAATCAAAATAATTTTTGGTGATTGACCCGCACCTGTAATACCCGCAAGAAGGGCGAATATAGAAACAATTCCGTCATTCATACCAAAAGTAACTTGTCGGATGAGTTCTCCCCCTTCCAAATGAAATTTATCAATATATGGTTTTGACAATTTTTTTTCTCCTAATTATATTAATCTCTTTTTACTTTATAATAAAAAGCTGGATCATGTCCACAAATTGGGCAAATTTTGGTTGGTTCTGTAAAGATTAAGTTTCCGCAAACTTTGCAAATGTAAATTTCTGAACAATCCAAATCTTTTCCTTGTTCAATAAATTTCAAAGCCAGTTTTAATGCTTTATAGTGCGTATATTCAACATCGCGTGCCCATTCGAATGAAAGTTGAGCAACTTTTTGCATGGGATTTTTTTTATCTTTCTTGATTTCTTTAATAAAAGAGGGATACATCTTTTTATTTTCCCAAAGTTCCGCATCCATTGCATCCTTTACATTTTCAACAGTTGTTCCGCTGGTAAATTCTTCACTTTCTGGTGTGTAATCTTCATCTAATGCATTTTTATGGTTATTTATATGAATTTTCTCAGCTGCAGTCAAAGCTTTAAATAAATAAGTGATATTATCAAATCCTTCACTCTTTGCAATTTCAGCGAATTTTGAATATTTTTGTGTAGCTAAAAATTCTCCATTAAGTGCTTTTTTTAAATAGTCTTTTAATATACTCATAGAATCAATAAAAATAATAATGAATAATAATGAAATAAATCATGCGATTTTTTTGCCCTAATTACCAAGATCACCCCGAGGAAACAGACAACAAAACTTTTTTGGCTTTAATGCTTAAAAAAAGACCTGAATATGCAATAGTATGGGATGTTACTGGAAAAGATGTCAGAGAATTTCATAAAAAAGTGTGGGTAACTCAATACGTTGTAATTAGTGATAAGGTAGTATATTACTCCCAGTCAAAACATTATGCTACTCGCGCCCAAGTCTTGTATAATTTGAAAAAAATCGTTCATATCGAATCTGATGAACAATGGGATGAATATCTGCCTGTTGGAGAGATGTTTAAACCAATTAGATTTTACTCCCCCGATATTACTGAAGAACCTGAAGAAATTGCTCTAGAAGATTTTATTAGCAAAATGATTGAAATTAGGCCTCTATATGCAGTATTATGGGATGTTTCGCTCGAAGATATTGAATATATCTCATCTAGGGCTTGGGTAGTTAGTTATATGCCCGTTATTGATGATATAATTTACTATAGTTATGCAAAACATTATGCTTTCCAAGCACAGAAAAGATTCAAAATCCCAAATAGGAAAAAAATAGCAATTCAAGAACCAGAAATGAGCCATCTTGCTAAAGTTCAATCCTAAATCTCTTTTTTTTCATATATTCTATTCTTTTTAAACCATTCAATCGCAAAATCAATTAATTTGTGTTGAGGTATTATTTTGCAGGTTGCTTGACCAACTTTTCCCGGAATATAATTAATTGATTTTTCAAAAGATTCACCCACAGTAATAAAATCATCATCATCATATATCAAATCTTCCCATTCTACCCATTTTCGGATCCCATCTACATTCATTGCCGCTCCTTGAATTTCTCTAGGTTGATTTGGAAGATTTGCACGAAATTCGGCTAAATGCAAAGATGTGTTATTTCCGTGATTTACTCCAAGTAAAACCACTTTACCCTTTAATTCATAGATTTTAGAAAGAGGACAATCATTTCCAAAAACTGGGGATACTAAATGTTTGTTTGTGATGAATTCTGCAAGCTTTCCCCAAGCTGAAAAAGATTCTTGAGGGTGAGATGATCTTAATACTCCAGGAAAGGTTCGAAATGTTTCAGCAATTCTTCCCATAGAGCGGGTTGAGCTATATTTTGGATTGAATGCTGGTTGGTTATCTTTAATTATCTGCCACCAATCTTTTGGAACGGGAGGATAATGCCAAAGTATAGGATTGCTATTTTCGGTTGTAAATGAAGGCATTATAATAGTTCCTTCTTCAGTAATTACTTTTTGGAGAGCTTTGATAACAGCAACTGGACCTCCAACTGTCCAACCAAGTTTACTGAGGGAGCTATGAACTAAAATGATATCCCCTTTCTTTAGTCCAATTCGTTCAAAATCAGATATTAGGGTGTTTATAGTATTTGGGTTTACAGTATTTTTGACAGTCGCGCCTTCTTTTTCCCAATGGTCCATGATTTTTTAAAAGTTTGAAGCTTTTTCAATTTTTTTAAGATGAGAAAGAGCGTTTAGCGTTATTTCTTTAGATGACTTAAGTTTATTGGGAAAACTGGAGGTTAAAAGTTTGCTACAATCCATTATTAATGTGTTTTTTTTTGAATAATGAAGCCATTTTTTATTATTTTTAGCTTTCTTTGAAAATATTCCGCAAAACGTTAAAAAACTCTCAACTACCCACCAAGGAATATATTTTACTTTTTTTCCTAAATCAGATAAGACTTCCATAATATCAAAGGGCTTTCCTGCAATATTATAAACTCCTGGAAAAGAATTTGAAACAGCATAATGCATCGCGTTAACTAAATCATTTTCATCCGTATATTGTATTAAACCAAGTCCAATATTTTTTTGACCAATTCTCCAAAAGACACTTTTTTTAGAAATTAATTGCCCAAAACTGAATTTCAAATTATCTGTATAGGAAAGAAAGTTAGGTCCAACAATTACATGGGGTCGAAATACTGTAATTTTGATTTCTGGATGTTTTTTTCCAAAATTATCTATAAAATTTTCATTAAGAGCTTTTGTATAAGAATAATAAAATGAAGTTATATTCTGACCCAATAATGGGGATTCTTCTGTCAGGAATTCGAAATTTGAATCATTTTTCCCATAAGCTGCAACCGAACTCGAATATATTACCTTCTTAATTCCCAGTTCTGCAGCGATATCAAAAACATTATTAGTTCCATTAACATTGATATTATAAATAGTTTCAGGATCTGGAATGGATCCAATTACAACAAAGGCTAAATGAATCAAAACATCAATATCTTTGAAAATTTTTCTTAGATCCGATAGATTTCTTACATCCCCTTTCATAAATTGAATTTTATTATGATTTTCACCATTTATGGCTTTTAGATCTAATCCAATTATTTGTTCAATGTTTGGATCTTCGATTAGTTTTGGAATTAAACACCGACCTAAAGTAGACGAAATTCCCGTAATTCCTACTCTCATTGCATAATTTTTAGCGAATTAATTTAAAAATTTTCTCCAATTACTTCAAAATGACCCAAATTATTAAATACTATAATTACAACTATTGACTAAATTGTGTGTTTTTTGAAAAATTTTTATTTATTAATGAAAAGTAGATGATAAAATGAAACGAACAAAAATTTATGGAATTAGTGGTTTGATGATTTTAATACTCATCATTCCAATAATAAATGCTGTTGCAATTTCATCATGGCCAGTGCAAGAAAATGATGAATTGAATTTCTCCTTATCTTATCAATTTTATGATGAAAACAACACTCTTAGTGTAGATGCTTCAGTAGAATTCTCTGTAATCATTAAAAATGTAGATGAAAATCTCACATATGATGTAAGTTGTGAAGTTGATAATAAAGTTGGTGATTGGGGTAGTGATCTGAAAGAATACTGGGAAGGTACAAATTTGACAAGTGGAGAAGAATATTTAATGTTAACAACAGTATTAATTTATGAAGCTTCTTCTTTTGCAGAAAAGGAAAATTACTGGGCAGAATTAATAAATTTTACAAAGGAATATTTTTGGGCTGATGCGTATACATTTACTACATATAGCGCTGATGAAATCACTAATATGGAATTTTCAAGTTCTTCTGATGCTTATGGGTATGAAATAACCGCATCTTGGGATGAATATAAAAATCTTCCTGCTGGGAGTCGTTATGGTAAACGAGAATATTCAAAGGATGGTGTTCTATTAATTAGGGAAATTTCAGACCATTGGGTGGAGGGTGGAGGTTCTGATTGGGTATTAGAAAATACAAACCGAATTATAATTCCGGGTTTTCCCCTCTCTATTCTTGGTTTTTGTTCAATCATTGGTATTATTATTATCTTTCTAAAGAAAAGATAAAATTCTGTATTTTTTATATATTTGCGTGAAATTCCAAGTAAAATTTAATAGAAAGATATATCAAAAGAAATTATGTTATTTTTTCAAACAATTTCTACCCGTTTCGGTGAAATATCCATAATTTGGAAAAATAAAGGCAAATTGATTGCAATACAACGGATTTTTTTAAGTAATTCTTTAAATTCTGCTTCAGACCAGCAAAAAAATAAATTTCCTACGGCTCAAAGTGGAAACCATTCAGTTATTTCCACTTTATTTGATAAGATACAAAGTTTTTTTAATGGAAATCGTGAGGATTTTTCACTTGAAATTTTGGATTTTTCAGTCTGCCCTCCTTTTCAGAAACTAGTAATCAAGACAGAAGCAACAATTCCTTATGGAAAGGTTAGCACATATAAGCAAATCGCTCTGCATTTAGAAAAACCCACTGCTTCGCGTGCGGTTGCCAATGCATTAGCAAAAAATCCATTTCCGATAATAATTCCCTGTCATCGTACTATTAGAAGTGATGGAAACATCTCAGGATATCAAGGCGGTAATAAAATGAAGAAAGAATTGCTTAATATGGAAGGTGTAGGAATTAATTCCAAGCTTAAAATCAACCTTTCTGAATACTGCTTCTATTTTAATTAATTCAAAAAAAAAATAATAAAAAATCCTATAGAGCTCGAAATATCACAATATAAAATAAGGCATTACCCAAAAGTACACATACATGAAAAAGATCATGAGATCCAAATACTCCTGGAAATAATTTTGGTTTTCTTAATATATACATGAGCGCTCCAATTGAATAGGTGAATCCAGCAATAACCGCTAAAATAAAATCAATTCGGGGCATAACCAGAAATATAAGATAACCCGGAATAACAGCCATCCAACCTTGAAGAAGATAAATCCCAGCAGTGACCCAGCGTGGAGAATTGATCCAAATCAATTTTAAAATCAATCCTGCTCCGACGATCGTCCATTGTCCAACAAGAATTCCAATTCGCCAAGCTCCCGTTAAATAAATATAAGATATTGGAGTATAAGTACCCGCTATCATAAAAAATATAGCGATTTGATCTATTCTTGTCCAGAAAAATATATGATCCTCCGATGTTTTTAAGGAGTGACAGACTGTGCTTGCAATAAATAACAAAGTAACCGCTGTACCATATAAAATACTAACAAATATTTTAATTGGGTCTCCTGAACTTTTAATAACTAAAAATATAGTTCCGATTGCTGTCAAGATTGCTCCGATCAGATGTGAATAAACCGAAAAACGTTCTTCGGGACGTTTAATGAAACTTTTAAATTTTTTTACAGGAGAACTAATAGTAAGATTTTCCTTTTCTACATTATTTTCAAAATTTACAGTTTGTGCCATGAAAAATATTCTCCACTTTTAAGAAATTGGTTAAAATGGTGTAAGATATTATTTGATTCCCAATATTTAAATGTTATTGTTAGATCTATATAGGCACAATGAAAGTTGTAAACATATTTTAAAATACATATCTATCATACACTTTGAGAATTTCTTTTGACCAATCTATTAAATCACAATTCTGGTAAAATTTACAGGATTTTTTGCATTTTTCGTTAAGTAAATATAAGAAATCCTCAAAATTAGAAAAAGTGATTTCATCTGAAATCTTGATACTGGAATTTGGTTTTTGGCAAAACGAACCTAGATTATATCTTGCCAATTCCATAATTTCGTAAAATTCAGATGTTTCTGAATTGGATAATTGGGCTTGTGGCATTATTGCACTCTTTGACATAAAAAAAAGAGATTAAAAAAGTAATTTAAAAGGAAATAGTGCTTTGATTTTTTAAACTCTAAAATCTATTTTCAGATTTTAATAATTCCTTCTTCAAGTCAATAATCAAATTTTTATGATCATTACAAAAGAAAAAAATCAAAATTTCTATTTTTTTTGATCAAAATTCCAATAAAAAAAATTAAAATCAAACATTTTATTGTCAATATTAATAAATAAACGTTCAAATTTTTTCATTTTTAAGAAATTCAATAATCGAATAGCTAAAAATTTTAAATGTAAGCAAAATATATTACAAATTATCGAGTATTCGATGATTATTCATAAAAAAATGAAAAATTTTGGTTTATAAAAATGGTAGAAATTACAGAAACATTGGATTGCATGGGTGAAGTTTGTCCTTATCCCGATGTAAAATCCAAAAGAAAAGTTAAAAAGATGAAATCAGGAGAAGTCTTAGAGATTTTAATTGATTACCCTCTTTCGGCTGAGAGAATTCCTGAAACAATGAAAAATCTTGGACATGAAGTAATCTCAGTAGAGAAAAAAGATAAATCTTCATGGCAAATCTTACTACGAATAAAATAAGGAGTTAAAAGAAAATGGCAGAATTTTATATGGTATTAATATCCGGGATTTTGATTGGGATATTATTTGGTTTTATTTTGCAACGCGGACGATTTTGCATGAACTCAGCTATTAGAGATATAATCTTAATGAAAGATTTTAAGTTAATAAAATCTGTAACTCTTGCATTACTAACTTGCATGTTTGGATTTGGAATTATGGGTCTGGCAGGCTGGGTTACTTGGAGTCCAAAACCTTTAACCGCACTTGGATCAATTATTGGAGGTTTTGTTTTTGGATTAGGAATGGTTCTTGCTGCAGGATGTGCTAGTGGAACAACCTATCGTGTTGGAGAAGGTATGATGGGATCTTTGATGGCTTTACTAGGGTTAGCAATTGGAGCATTTGCAACAAAAGCTGGAGCTCTTTCAGGAATTATGACCGCATTACAATCAAATAATTTAGGTGGAATTACTGTTTTTGGAGATTTAACACCTCTGTTTAGTTTGCTTATCGGTATTATTGGTCTCGGAGTAACTTTCTACTTTTGGGTGTTTAAAGAAATTAAAGCTGAAAGAGAAAAATTCTTAGATTTCAGTAATTTGGGAGAAAAAATCTTCAAAAAAGGATGGTCATGGTATACAACAGGATATTTAATTGGAATTCTAAATATTATTGCTTGGCCTTTATCAAATGCAGCGGGTAGAAATTATCCTTTAGGAATTACATCTGGTTGGCTGGGAAACTTGAAATATTTAGTTACCGCAGATACTACTGCATTAAATTGGGGTACTTGGTTAGTAATCGGTGTTATTTTAGGTGGTTTGATTGCTTCATTGATAGCTGGAGAATTCAAACTTAGAACTCCAAGAGAAGGTAAAACAATATTACTTCAATTTGTAGGTGGTTTCATAATGGGTTTTGGAGCAGTAACCGCAATGGGTTGCAATATTGGAAATCTATTAAGCGGTATTCCTCAATTGTCTGTAGGAAGTATAGTAGCATCCGTTGGAATCGTTTTAGGTTGCTGGTTAATGGCATTTTTGTTATTCAGAGAAAAGGATGAATAAATTAGGAGTTGAAAATCTATTATGTCTAAATTAGGAATCCTTTTTTTTGATGGGCCTTATCAAAAACAAGCATGTGAGACTGTATGCAAGATAGCCAGCGCGGCACTAGATAAAGGACATAGTGTCCGCATTTTTTGCTATATGGATGCAGTTAATGCCGTCTTAGAAAAACAGAAAAAAATCGATGGAATTTTTAACATTGAAGAAGGCTTTAGAGAAATTCTTAGTAAAGGAGCTACAATCAGACTCTGTAATATTTGTCTTTTAGTAAGAGGTACAATGAAAAATTGTATAACTAAGGAAGCTGGTGATATAAAGAAAGCCGGTACCCCTGATCTTGCTAGAATTATAGAAGAAACTGATAGGCTTATTGCAATCTGTTAAGGTGATGAAAAATGTCTGAAGAAAAAAAAGTAGTTATTTTATTGCGACAACCTCCACACGGAACTCTTTATCCCGTTGAAGGTTTACGAATGGCAGTCGCAGTTAGCGCCGATTTTGATCCAATCACCATTGCTATTAATGATGCAATTTATACCTTTACGAAAGATGTAGATAAAACCATGTATTTAACGCATATGGATTTCTTAAAAGGTATTGGTTTGGATATCTTTGTTGATAAAAAAGCTCTTGATGAAAGGGGTTTAACCAAAGAAGATATGGTTGATCAAGTGAAAATCAAAGACCATCGTGATATAGTAAATATGATTGCGGAATCATCCGTAACCATACCATTTTAGGAGTAATGAAAAAAATGGCAAGAAAAGTATTATATTTTATTACCAGTGAAGATATCACTGGAGTTGAAATTGCAATGGAACATAATGCTGAAGATGAAGTAACAATTCTTTTACTTCAAAATGCAGTATACTTTGCAAATAAATTCAATAAATCTGTTTCACAAGCAATTAATCAGAATAAAACGGTAATTGCATGTGATGAGCATGTCAAAAAACGTGGGATAACCAAATTTATTTCTGAGAAGATTAAATTAATTACTACTGATGAAGTTGTAGATTTAATCTTTGAAAATGATTCAATAATAAATTTCTAAATTTTGAAATCTAATTTTTTTTTTATTCCCTTTTCTAAAAACATCCTTAAATATATCAATATTTTTCTATCATTCATATTATGCTTTAATTCAGAAAAATTATAACAATTTTGGAATCTTTGCCGGTATACCTTGAAAAATTGTTAACTTAAAAAGATTATGAATTATGATTCATAATACTAATTTCAATTTTAGTAATATTATGGTGAAAAATGATTGAAAAATCTTAAAAATTGTGAGATAATCGATAAAATATTCAAAAAAATATGTGGAAATGATGATTTTGTAAATTTTAAAAACTTAAAAGCTTTAATCAACATACTAATAAATGGGATAAAATCTAAATATCCAATATATTCCGATATTTAGGCATATCTAATTATTGAGTTGAAAAATTATGGCTAAAGTAGCTTTCATGCAACTTGCTAGTTGTTGGGGTTCTCATCAGTCCTTATTAGATGCTCATCTTTCGCTTTTACATTTATTTCCAGAATTGGATATTGTTTACTGGCCAGCTGTTGTAGATTTTAAGATGAAAGATCTTAAAGGTGATGCAGATAAAAGCGTAGATGTTGGTTTTCTTGAAGGATTTTGCAGGACTGAACATGATTTAGCAAATGTTGAATTAATGAGAAGAAAATGTAAGATTTTGGTTGCGTATGGTTCTTGTGCTGTGTTAGGTGGTGTTCCTGGACTCGCAAATCTCTTTTCCATTGAAGAATTAACTAGTAGAAAATTTCTGGATAATGAGTTTTTAGACCCTGGTGCAACAATACCTGATCAACACGTTCCGAAGTTTTTGGATTTTATTCCAGATCTTCATAAAGTTACCAAAATTGAAGTGGATTTAGTTGGCTGCCCGCCTAAAAGTGGTAATATTGTTGGATTAATCGCAGCTGTATTGGGTACGCCTGGTAAAAAAGTTAATGCTGAAAAATCCATGTGTGATATATGTCCATTAGAATCTTGTTTATTAAATAAAGATTCTTTATGTTATGGTCCTATTACTGCAGCAGGAGATCCTATTGGGAAACTTGCAAAAGGGTATCCAGTTTTAGGTGAATTTGGTCTAACCAAAAAAATTCATATGAAAAATGCAGAAAAATTGTTTAAGAAGATAACTGCACAACCATTAACACGTGAAGAAGTTCAACAAACAGTGGAGACCTTAATGATGACTTTGAATAGTGTTCCACTGGGATTTATGGTTGGAAAAGCGGATCCAATTCGAGCAGTTAAACTTGATCCCGAAAGTATTAGAACAAAAACGGTGAACGAAAAAGAAATTGTAGATTTCACAGTTGAGGGGTATCCTGCAATTTTAAATGATATTATTGGTGCAGCTATGGCGGATCTTAAAGATAAC
>JAUWPK010000182.1 GCA_030611625.1 Promethearchaeum sp.
CCATATGTCTTCTGGAATAATCCATCTACCTTCTGGAAGAACCATTGTTTTTAGAAATCTATGGTTGCAGATGAATCATGATGAGATTCTTAATCTTTTATTTTGAATTAATTAAAATTAGAGAAGATTATGAGAAAAAAAGTTTTTTCATATGGTATCACGATTTTATTCGTGATGATTATTACCTTAACTTTAGGTAATAATGCTTTAGGTGCAGAATCACGCACCTTAGTAGTTGACGGAAGTACGACTGTATTTCCAATAGCATCAGTTGCATCCGATTTTTATATGGATGCAAATCCAGATGATACTATTACAGTAACAGCAACTGGTTCTGGAACAGGAATTGCCTCTTTAATCGCAGGAACCGCAGATATTGCAATGGCTTCCCGTACAATGAAAGACTCAGAAAAGACAGATCTACCAGCTTGGAATGAAATTACAGTAGCAGGAGATGGTATCGCAATTATTGTACACCCTACAAATACAATGACACAAATCACCTTAGCTCAAGTAATGGGGATCTATAATGGGACTTATTCTAATTGGAATGAAATTGGGGGACCAGATCTTGAATTGGTTGTAATTAATAGGGAATCTACATCTGGAACACGTGGATTTTTCCATGAATTTGTAATGAATGAAACCGATTTTCGTGAAGATGCGCAAATTGTTGAAAAAAGTTCAAATGGTGCAGTCGCAACTGAAGTTGGAAATACTCCAGCAGCTGTTGGATATGTTGGTTTAGGATATCTAAGCGAAGATGTTAAGGGTTTACTTGTTAAAAATGATGCAGGTAATTATGTTGAACCTACAGTCCAAAATGTACTTGATGAAGTATACCCTGTTGCTCGATCATTATACTTTTATACTGATGGTGCACCTGAAGAAGGAAGTTTAGCACAAGATTTTATTGACTACATCTTAAGTCCTACCGGTCAAGCACTTGTTGCAGATGAAGGATTTGTTCCAGTAGGTGAAGTTGGTGATCTTCCTACAATTGGTGAAGAAAATTTCATTCCAGGATTTGTATTATGGCTACTTTTACCTATGAGCTTAGGATCATCTGGGTTAATTGTCTACAAAATCAAGAATAAAAATTGATTTTATTCTTTCTTAAGATATTTTTTTTTAATTAAATATGGTTAAAACTATGAGTGCTACTACAGTAATTAAAAACAAACCGTCTTCAATATTAGACTTAGAACTTAAATCAGAGAAATCTTTTACTGAAAAAATGGTTAAACCAATTTTATTTTTTTCTGCAACTTTCTCAATAATAATTGTATTTTTCCAAATATTCTTCTTCTTCCAGCAAGCTTCAGGTGCATTTGCTGAAGTTTCACTTTGGGATTTTATAACTGGAACAAGTTGGAGACCAGTCGAACAACAAACCTACGGTGCAGTACCTTTAATAGTTGGAACTTTTGTAACGACATTAGGTGCAATGATCATTACTGTACCGATTGGCATATTAACTGCAATTTATATCGCCGAATTAGCACCCCGAAAATTAAAAAAAATCCTGAAATTCATTGTTGAATTATTATCTGGTATCCCTTCAGTAGTCTACGGATATTTTGGTTTAATTGTTTTAACAAATTGGATAAGAATTATATTCGATCGACCCACTGGGCAATCTTGGTTAGCAGGCTCTATAATTTTGTCAATTATGGCTTTACCCACTGTAATAAGTGTATCTGTTAATGCACTAAATGCAGTACCAGTTGAATATAAAGAAGCTGCTTTAGGGATGGGTGCAAATCGATGGGAAGCGATCTCAAAAGTCATTTTACCCTCTGCTTTTTCTGGAATAACAACTGCTATTATTCTGGGTACCGGTAGAGCAATAGGCGAAACGATGGCCGTTTTAATGGTAACTGGCAACACCACTATCATTCCGAGTCCAATTACCAACATTTTTTCGCCGGTTAGAACAATAACCGCGGCATTAGGAATTGAAATTCCAGAAACAGCAATAGGTGGGACTCATTATACAATGCTTTTTGCTTTAGTTATTGTTTTATATGTTATCATTATAGTAATCAACTCTATTGCAGAATTTTTATCAAATAAGTTTAATAAAAAACGTGATCCAAAATATTTACGTAAAAAAAAGAAAAAAAAACCAATATTATCATTACAAAAATCTAAAATAATATCAAGATTAAATAAAAAGATCTTTTATTCTATATTTTTGCATATTTTTGTATTTGGGCTATTATTATCTTGGTCCAATATATGGTTGGCTTTAATTGGAACCATAATTTTATTTTTGATCATTAAATTCTATAAAAGAATTCCAAATAAAGTTCAAGAAAAAATCGCATTTGGGCTAATTTTCAGCGCTGTTTTAATGGTATTTACAACTCTAATTATTGTAATAGGATTTGTAATAATTAAAGGAATCCCGGTCATCAGTTGGAAGTTTTTATTGAGTTATCCACGTGATTTAGGTAGAGATGGAGGAATTTTTCCTGCGATAGTAGGGAGTCTTTATCTAGTTGGAGGGGCTGTTTTATTTGCAGTTCCATTGGGAATTGCTTCAGGATTATATTTAGCAGAATACACAAAACCTAATAAATTCAATCGCTTAATAAGGATGAGCATTGATAATTTAAATGGAACTCCATCGATAGTATTTGGACTATTCGGATTTATCGTATTTTGTATCTTAACCGGTTGGGGTAAAACACTTTTAGCGGGTCAATTAACGCTTGCTTTAATGATACTACCAACAATAATAAGAACAACTGAGCAATCTATTTTATCAGTTCCTTTAGATATTCGAGAAGGTAGTTATGCATTAGGAGCAAATAAATGGTATACTGTTAAGAAAATTGTGATACCATCTGCAATTCCTGGTATTATTACAGGAACAATTCTTGGAATGGGGCGCGCTATTGGAGAAACCGCACCTATAATGTTTACTGCGGTTGTCTTTAATCTTCGAAGGCTTCCTAATTCCCCATTAAGTCCAGTTATGGCATTGCCCTACCATCTATTTTTATTATCTACTACAGTTCCAGGAGGTCAAGAAAATGCTTATGGAACTGCTCTTGTATTATTTGTATTAGTCCTTATTCTATATGGAATGGCAACTCTATTTCAATCAAAAATAGAAAAACATTCAGAAAAACACTTTATTTTAAGGTGAAAAATATGTCAATTGTAAAATCAAAAAAAATTAGTGAAATTTATACTGAAAAATCTGGTAAATATATAAAAAGTCAACCAATTATTGGAGACTCTCCTTTTATCATTCAGTCGAAGGAGTTGAATTTATGGTATGATGAGACTCAAGCTCTCATTAATGTATCATTAAACATTTACAAGAATAAGGTTACAGCATTGATTGGCCCTTCAGGTTGTGGAAAATCAACTTTGATCCGTTGTTTCAATCGAATGAATGATGTTTATGATAATGTTGATATAACTGGTGAAATTTTTTATTCAGGTTTGAATATTTTGGGAAAAAAGATTCAAGTTACTAAGCTGAGAAAAAAAATTGGAATGATTTTTCAAAAACCAAATCCATTTCCAATGACAATCTATGATAATGTTGCTTATGGCCCACGAATCCAGAAAATAAATAGAAAATGCAATCTCGATCCAATAGTAGAAAAAAGTCTTAAGAAAGCTGCATTATGGGACGAAGTAAAAGACAGATTAGATGACTCTGCAATAAGTCTTTCAGGAGGGCAACAGCAAAGATTATGCATTGCAAGAGCATTAGCTATCGAACCTGATGTATTGTTGATGGATGAACCCACTTCTTCATTGGATCCAATTGCTACGGCTAAAATTGAAAATCTTATAAATGAATTAAAGAAAAAATACACTGTGATTATTGTTACTCATAACATGCAACAAGCCACAAGAATTAGTGATTATACTGGTTTCATGTATCTTGGTGAATTAATTGAATTTGACAGTACAGAGCAAATTTTTCAAAAACCAAAGCAAGATCTAACTAAACGTTATATTGGTGGTCGTTTTGGTTAATTTTTTCATTTCAAATCTATAATTTTTTTTAAATAAAAATAAGAAAAAAGCGATTTGATTTATATCAAATCTTACTTTTATAAATTTTAAACGGCCGATTCTCTAAATTTATCAATTAAAGTTGGTTAATACGCAAAGACCAATACTAAATTGGATCAATCATATGTTCATGGTCGATTTTTAAAGGTATAATATATTATAATTTTAATAAAATTATTCCGGATGTAGGAGATAATGTTATTTCACCTGATACCGTTTCATAATTTAATGAACCTTCCCATTTTCCATCTTCGGTAATCTTTCCCCCACCTATAGGAATAATTTTTTGATATGACCCATCTAATTGATAAGTTTGAGAATTATCTTCATTAGGATTAACTAATACTATTCCTTTTTCGAATTCTCGCATATAAATCTCTCCATCTAATACAGTATAATTTCCCAATGGATTTCCTAAATCTATTCGATATTCTGGAAAATAAACGAACTCACCATTGTCATCAATATTAAAATCAACTAAGTTTATCATTACATTTTCAGACCAAACTAAAAAATAACTAGATACAATAAACATTCGGCTTGAAATATCTGAGATCATTCCTTTCTTTTTAGACACAATTGAAATTAATTTATTATGATTATGATTTTTCACTAATTCAATCGTTGTAAGCCAACTGGTTTTTCCTTTATAATTTCCTTTGTGGTCGTAAGAAAAGGTCTCCCACATTCCACCATCCGTATTATTAAGACTATTTTCTGCGCCATGTTCACCATGAAGCCCATTAAAAAAAACCGTTTTATTTTGTAATTGATTTTTAATATATATCAATCCTTCAGTTTTGCCATTATACCATTCATTTTCATCATAATCATCTGGCATAATATTATCAACTTCATATGGATTAAGATAATGTGAAGCAGAATCGATAAATATTCCATCATATCCATAGGTATAAATTTGCTGGGAAGCAGTTATGGCATAATAATTAATCCAATGTTCCATTGCATCTGATCTGTTTGGATCAACCAAGTCTGACGCGTTCATTAACCAAGAATCATATATTGTTTTTATACGGTTTCCATTGTGATGACAGAACATATTTTCATGTTGATTTATCCAAGTCCAATTAAATTGATTAAAATCTGTCCATGTCCCTTGAATTGAGCGATATAAAAATAATTTTGGATCTTTTACTAAATCACGAATTTGAGTATCTAATATTGATGTAACTACATATTCATATTCATTATTTATTAATTCTATTAATTGAGATGAAGGAATTGCATTAGTAGATTGAATAGATAGGCCAATATTAATCATTCCACCATCAGGAAGATCATTTGAATAAAAATCTTTTTCAAATCCTTTCTGTTTGGTGAATATCCAACAAATTCCAAAACTTACTATAACCACTCCAGTAATAATAACTATGGCGATTACCTTATTATTTTTAGATTTAGTATCTTTCATTTCTAATAATTATAATTAATTCAATATAAAGGATTTCGGAACAAAGGTTCAACAGAATAAGTTCCAAATCGGAAAATAAGAAATAATTTTTTTAGATTTTTTTTAAAATTTCTTTGATAATCGGCTCTGTTCTAGCGATTTAGTTTCTTTTTGAAGTAATTCATAGTAATTTCTTAAGTCGAAACAATCCAGAACTGCCATATCTAGGTTTTTTTGTAAAACTGATTCAGAATTATAATCATTTGGGTTTGAATTTTGAGTTTTTTGTATAATTTGTTTCATGCAATTCTCAACATTGTTAACCTTTTCTTTGGAGATTTTTCTTATGTCTGGAATAAGAAACTGGCGCAATTCGTAAACTAATAATTGAAGATCGCCTTGACCCTCCCATCTACCACAAATATGGGCCTGCCAATAGAAAAAGGTGGAGTTACAGATTCCTAAGTAGAAAAGAATATGATCTGGATTATTCACTCTAATTCCTCTTACTCCGTCTGCAACAACACATTTTATTTTATTCCATCTTGCTTTGAAATTTTTATTGATATGTCTGAGAAACATAATATCTGGGGCATCATGTTTATTTTGTGGTATTGAATACCAAGGTTTCCAATGAACAGAGCGTCTTTCATGATATTTTTTTGAATTTGCTCCATAAGTTATATATGATTGTAATCCTAGATATTTGGAAACATCTATTTCAGGCGGAATAGAGAGAAATTTATTTTTTTCTTTATCAACTATTATTTCAGATGGAATATTCCGACCAGTTTTGATTCCTGGGATTAAAAATTGCGATTCGATTGAAAATTTGTTTTGATCATCTTCTGAGGGAAAATAGAAATCATTAGCACCTGTCTTGATTCCACCAACAACTGATGTAATTTCAAGATTATCCATTGATATTAAAGTTTTTTTTGCTAAAATTCGTGCAAATTTTGATTGAAAAAGATATTTAAGTGACCATTTTTCAGAATAGCCCAAATGGTCTTGGCGTATATAGGTACATTGAAGGGAATCGTCTTCATTGTTAAAGAGATAATCTTTCCAATCAATTTCTGCTTTAACAACTGGTCTTAAAGGCGAATTTACAAGATTTTCTAGCCTTTGTCTTCCTCCAATTTCTAGAATATTAATAAATTTAACATAATGATGTTTGCGCTCAAAGTCATTCTTCTCTTTTTGAAGAATTAAGATAACTGTTGAAACTTGGGCATTTTCAAAAACATTTCGATTAAAACCTATTATTGCTGTTATTTTGAAATTTTCTATTATAAATTTTTTTAGTTTTTTGCCATATCCTACATCCATCCATTTATTTGGGATTAGAAAGCAGAGTCTTCCATGATCTCTAAGAAAATAGTATGAATACCATAGAAAAAATCCATAATAATCTGTTTTTCCTGTCAAATCTAGTTTAATTTTCTCTGTTTTTATTTTAAAATTATCTGGAATAGTGTTTTTTTCTCTATATGATGCGAATATTGGGAGATTTTTCATCATTAATTTTTTATTTGGTATCAACTCTTGTTTGATATATGGTGGATTTGCAATTATAATATCAAACTTTTTTGGCATTTGCCTCGTAATGATTTTCCCGGTTTTAAAATTCCTGGATTTTACAAAATAATTTTTAAGTGGGCCTATATTTAGGAAATCTTCTAATAAAATTCCTGATACTTGAGTTATTTTAGAGATATCCATAAATGCAAGTGACATCATTGCAATTTGGGCAGGAAAAGGATTAATTTCTATACCCCAAATTTGAGAAAGTAAATCTTTGTGATTTAATGGAATATTAGCTTCGCGTTTTAAATATTTTAATCGATAGTAAACCTTATGCAATAATGTTCCGCATCCACAAGCTGGATCTAAAACTACATCATTTGGATTTTGAACTGTTAATTTTACCATCATTTGTGCAATATCTTGTGGAGTATAAATTTGGCCCAGTTTCTTTTTTTCTTTAAGTGGAATAAACATTTGATATAGATTGGATATAATATCTTCATTCAAGTTTTCAATGTGTAGATTTATAAAGAAATTATTTGCGTCTTCGAGTATATTAGATAA